>DATHTG010000393.1:0-8889 GCA_035463515.1 Candidatus Limnocylindrales bacterium | reverse complement strand
TTGGGCTCCTTGCGGTGATCGTCGTCGCCTGGATCTGGTTCCGCATCGTCAAGCCCCGTCGCGCTGCTCGCGCCGGCGCGTAGGCCTCTACGGCGCCGGCTCCTCGGCCGGACGGACGGCGCGGAAGTCGCGGTAGACCAGCAGGTCATAGACGATCTTGAGCCCGCCGGCGAGGAAGAACGGGATGGCCGCCGTCGCAGCGCTGGCGATCAACACGCTCGAGAAGGACGGCGAGACCGCCGCTCCGACCGTCCTCGCGATGCCGGTCACGCCGGCCGCCGCGGATCGTTCATCCGGATCCACCACCGCCATCACATACGACTGGCGGGTCGGGACGTCCATCTGGCTGAGGCTGAATCGGAGGAGCAGAACGGCGACCGCGAGCGGCAATGTCGGCATGAGGGGAACGAGGATGAGCAGGATATTGGACGGAAGGTGCGTGAACACCATGGTCTCGATCAGCCCGATCCGCGCCGCGATCCGCGCCGCCGAGAGCGATGACACGGCGGCCAGGATGTTGGCAGCGAAGAAGATGGCGCCGAGGGTCGCTGGGCTGACGTCGAAGCGGAGCGCGAACCAGTAGGCGATCAGGCTTTGCGGGATGAAGCCACCCGCGAAGGCGTCGAGCGAGAAGAGGGCGGAGAGCCGGAATACGACCGACCGCGAGCGGCCGAGTCCGAGTCGCTTCGAGATCCCGTCGTCTGCCCCGACAGCCTCCGCCGGCGGCACCTCGATCCCGTCGCCGAGCCGCCATGCGAGAACCCCCATCAGCAGGCCGATCGCCGCGTAGCCGACGACGACGGTGCGATACGCGTCAACGGGTGGCCAGCCCGCATCGATGAGCGCCTGGCCGACGAGGCCCGCGCCAAGCGCTCCGCTCGCCGTCGCGACATACCCCGCGAGGTTGTACCAGGCGAAGGTCGCCGTGCGGCGGCGACCCGGGACGACCTGCGTGAGCGACGCCTGTTCGACCGCCAGGAACGGACCCACCTCGTTTCCCGTCGGCGAGATCACCCCGACGATCCCGGCGAGGATCAGCACAGGGAGCCAATCCGTCACCGCGAAGACGACGCCCGCGACGACGACGAGGAGGCTGCTGAGGATCAGCACGCGCCGGCGCCCGAACCGGTCGGCATGCGTGGTCAGCCACAGCGACACGATCGTGTCGCCCGCCAGGGTCAGTGTGAGAACGGCACCGATCGCGACCGGGTCGAGCCCGATGGCGTCGAGGTACAGGACGAGCACGACAGCGAGGAAGCCGTATCCGAACATCCGCACCGTGCGGAGCGCGAACAGCGCCCGGCCATCCGGGCCGAGACCACGCAGGCTCGCGATCAGGGAGGCGTCGCTCGTGTCGGCAGCCATGTCGATGTCGAGTCTAGGAGTCGGCCAGCCGCCCCCGTCTGCCACAATGGCGCCGATGACGACATCGCCGCACGACTCCGACGCAGCCGGGCACGCTGGCGCCGTCGCCCACCACGCGGCCGGCGACCACGGCGAGGATCATGGGCACGACGATCATGCCCACGACGACACGATGCCGCTCGGCCCGATCGATGTCATGGCGTGGGGAACGGGGATCCTCGGGGTCGTGCTGGGACTCGCGGTCGCCTGGGCATTCTTCCTCGCCACGCGGCCCGTCGGAGGCTAGCCTCAGAACAGCCCGACGACGTTCCCGTCGGCGTCGATGTCGATCTTCTCGCCGCCTGGCTTCGACGGCAGACCCGGCATCGTCCGCATCTCGCCGCAGAGTGGCGTGACGAAGCCGGCACCAGCCGACAGCCGGATCTCGCGGATCGGCACCGTGAAGCCCTTCGGTGCGCCTTTCAGCGCCGCGTCATGGCTGATCGAGTACTGCGTCTTCGCCATGCAGATCGGAAGGTTCCCGAAGCCCATCGACTCGTAGAGCTTCAGAGACTTCTGCGCGGCAGGCGTCAGCTCGATGCCGTCGCCCCCATAGACCTCCTTGACGATGGTCAGGATCTTCTCGCCGAGCGGGGCATCGTCCGGGTACAGGAGCCGGAACGAACGCGACGGGTCCTCTGTCGCGGCCCACACGGCTTCGGCAAGATCGGTCGCGCCCGCGCCGCCGTTCGCGAAGTGCGTGGCGACCACGGCGTCGCGGGCGCCAGCCGCCAGCGCGACCTCGCGGATCGCCTCGACCTCCCCGGGCGTATCGGTCGGGAACGCGTTGATCGCGACGACCGCCGGAACGCCGTACTTCCGGACGATCCCGATGTGCGCCGCCAGGTTGGACGCCCCGGTGCGCACCGCCTCGACGTTCTCCTCGAGCAGCGCCGGGTCGAGCGGTTTGCCGGCCACGATCTTGCCGACACCGCCGTGCATCTTGAGCGCCCGGACCGTCGCGACGACGACCGCCGCATCGGGTGCGAGTCCCGAAGCGCGGCACTTGATGTCGACGACCTTCTCGGCGCCCATGTCGGCACCGAAGCCGGCCTCTGTGCACACGATGTCGTTGGTCACGAGCGCGAGCCGGTCCGCGATGATCGAGTTGTTGCCGTGCGCGATGTTGCCGAACGGGCCGCAGTGGACGAAGGCCGGCCCACCCTCCAACGTCTGGAGCAGATTCGGCTTGATCGCGTCGCGAAGCAGGACCGTCATGGATCCCGCGACGCCGAGGTCCTCGGCCGTCACGGGCGTACCGTCGACCCTGGTCGCCAGGACCATCCGACCGAGACGCTCCCGGAGGTCGAACAGGTCGGTCGCGAGGGCGAGGACCGCCATCACCTCTGAGGCGACGGTGATGACGAACTCGGTCTCGCGCGGCACACCGTCCTCACGCCCGCCGAGGCCGATGACGACGTGCCGAAGGGCGCGGTCACTGATATCGAGCACGCGCGGCCACAGGATCCCGTGTGGGTCGATGCCGAGCGGGTTCTTGTGATGGACGCTGTTGTCGATGAACGCGCCGGCCAGATTGTGGGCGGCGCCGATCGCGTGGACGTCTCCGGTCAGGTGGAGATTGAAGTCCTCCATCGGGATGACCTGGCTGTAGCCTCCACCGGCCGCCCCACCCTTGATGCCGAACACCGGGCCGAGCGATGGCTGGCGGATATTGACCGACGCCTTGCGCCCGATCCGGTTGAGTCCCTGCGCTAGCCCGACGGTCGTCGTGGACTTGCCCTCGCCGAGTGGCGTCGGTGTGATCGCGGTCACGACGACGTATTTCCCGCGCCGGCGCTCTCCCTCGAGCCGGGTGATCGCCTCGAGTCGCACCTTGGCCTTCGTCGGCCCGTACAACTCGAGCTCGTCGTCCCGGAGCCCGAGCTCCGCAGCGATGTCGACGATCGGTCGCGGCGTGACGGAGCGTGCGATATCGAGGTCGGACGGGAAGCTCATGCGATCTCCTGGGTCGATCAGCGCGCGGCGGCCTGACGCTCGGCCGCGCGGATGAGGTGGGTGAGTAGCAGGGCGTTGGTCAGCGGTCCGACACCGCCGGGCACCGGCGTGATCGCCGAGGCGACCCGGCGAGCCGATTCGAATTCGACATCGCCACGGACGTGGCCATCGACGACGTTGATCCCGACATCGACGACGACCGCACCCTTCTTGAGCATGTCCCCGGTGACCAGTCCGGCTCGGCCGGCGGCGACGACGACGATGTCGGCCCGACCGATCTTGCCCGGCAGGTCGCGGGTCCGCGAATGGGCGACGGTCACCGTCGCGTCCTCCTTCACGAGAAGGAAGGCGGCGGGCATGCCGACGACCGCCGAGCGACCGATGACGAGCGCATCCTTCCCGGCGATCTCGATGCCCGAACGTCGAAGGATCTCGACGGCGGCGTGCGCCGTCGCCGGGAGGAACCCGTCGTATCCCAGTCGGAGCAGGCCGGCGTTCAACGGATGGATACCGTCGATGTCCTTCGCAGGGTCGATGGCGTCGATGACCGTGCGCAGTCGGATCGTCGGCGGGAGCGGCATCTGGACGATGACGCCATCGATCGTCGCGTCCGCGTTGACTGCCTCGATCGCGTCGACGACGGCCGATTCGGTCGCTTCGCCTTCGAGCTCGGCGAAGCGCGCGTCGATCCCGACCTTCGCGCACCCGCGAAGGATCTGCTCGAGGTAGACGGTCGACGGCGCATCGCGGCCGATAATCACGACGGCGAGTCCCGGCGGCCGGCCCTGGTCCTTGGTGAAGCGCTCGACGTCCTCGGCCACCGCTGCCCGGATCTCGGTAGCGATCGGCCCGCCTTCGAGGAGCCGGGCCGTGCCGGTCGAGGCGTCGATCACGCTCGTACGGCCGGCTCGATCGGGTCGCGCCGCTCACCGGAGGCGACCGCCTGGTGGGCGCTCGATGCGAGGTCCTCGATCGCGGAGAGCAGTCCGGTGACGCGCGCGGTGGTCTCGCCTTCGAACTGGGGGTCGCCGGTCGAAGGGAGGTTGATCAGCACGTTCGCAGCCGCGCCACGAGCGGCTGCCTCGCCAAGGAGCGCTGCGACATCGACATCGCTTGCGGCGTTCGGATTGCTTCGGCCCGCGAGCGCCTCGGCGGCGCCGACAAGGTCGAGACACGCCTCGAGGCATCGGAGCGGGACCTCCGAGGCACCGCGCGCGGCTCTCTGCATCGCGTCGGTCCGTGCGGCGATCTCGTCCTCCGTCTCGCGGGGCATCTTGAGGGCGGCCGAGAAGCCTGCGTACGCCTCTGCGTCCTCGTCGGCGATCGCCAGGAACCTGTCCGACAGGCGCCGACCCGTGTCCATCGCCCAGGCGAGCATCGGTTCGTGGTCGACGTACTTCGGCCGACCCGTCGTCAGCGACGCGACCATCGTCACGAGGTTGGCGCCAAGCGCTGCCGCGACCGCCGAGGCGCTACCACCGCCCGGTACCGGCTCGGATGAGGCGAGGCGCGACGAGAAGGCGTCGATCGTGAGGTCGCGAAACCGGACTTCGTTGCCACTGGGATGCACCGCGCGATTGTAGGTTGCTACCCGCAACCTTCGTTCGCAGGTTCCGTGGCAGCTCAGTGCGCGGGCGCCCCTCCGTCGCACAGCGGTGCGGCACCGTCCCTCATGGACGCGTGGTTGCCGTCAACGGCCGGACTGCACGAGACGTCGAGTGGGCCGAGGCGGTACCGGCGCCTCGGCCCCAAGATCCTCGACGAGTCGCTGAGCGAACCGGGAGGGAGGTTCGCCCAGCCTTATGTGATCAGGCGGCTCGACCTTCCTCGTCGAGCGCCGTCACCGTCCAGCGCTTCGAGCGGTGCTGGTACGCCAGGGCGAGTCGGGCTCGCGGGGTCTCGACCTCGAACATCGTGCGAGGTCCGGTGATGACGGGATAGGCCGCCGCCTCCACGCGAACCGCCGCGAGGCTGGTGATCGGTAGTCGCTCGGTGCCCCAGGTGATCTCCCGGGGACGACCGCTGAACCAGTCGGTCCGGACGTGGACCGCGACCGGCTCTACACGGGTGAATGCCATGTCAGCCTCCTTCGGGGGCTCTTCCGACCCGTCGTCCGGGGCATTCGGCCGACAGAACATCTGTTCGATGCGACGACAGTAGACCGAACAAGTGTTCGATGTCAAGCGTCGTCGTCGGGAATGTCGTCGATGCCCGTGTCACCTAGGCTGTCACGACCCTGGGCTCCGGCTCCATCGTCCGCGTTCGACTCCGTCGGCACGCCTCGAGCCCGCCGGTCGAGCGGGTTTCGGGGGTCGCGCTCGAACGGGGCCGGCAGACCGGCTCCGACCAGCCGGCCACGCGTCACCGCCTTCGAGCCATACCGTCGGCGTACGGCATCGGCCGCCTCGATCGCCTTCCGCCGGCGCGGGTCATCGTCGGCGAACAGTCCGAGTTGCTCGCGCTCACCAAGGTTCGACGCCGTCACCCCGAGCAGCCGAACGCGGACCCCGCGGACCTGCGGTCGAGCGAGGTCGAGCGCAGCCCGATAGATCGGCTCGGTCAGGTCGGTCGGCTCCTTCAATGTCCGTTGGCGTGTGATCGTCCGGAACGACGAGTCGCGGATCTTCACGGCGATCGTCGACGCCTTCACGCCCGCCGAGCGCAACCGACCGGCGACCCCATCGCTCAAGGCGAGGAGTGTCCGCTCGATGACCTCGGGGTCGGAGCTATCGACGTCGAACGTGGTCTCGTGGCCGACCGACTTGGCCGGGTCGCCCTCGTGGACCGGGTCGTCGTCCATGCCCACGGCGCGCGTCCCGAGCGACGCCCCGTGCTTCCCGAAGCGCCGGACGAGGAGATCAGGCGATAGCGACGCCAGGTCGCCGATCGTCTTCACGCCGTACTCGGCGAGCACCGTGGCCGTCTTCTCGCCGACGCCCCACAGGCGAGAGATCGGGAGCGGCGCGAGGAACGTCGCCTCCTCGCCCGCCGGCACGACCACCAACCCATCGGGCTTGCGGAGGTCGGACGCGATCTTGGCGACGAGCTTCGTCGTCGCGACCCCCACGGAGGCGGTCAGCCCGACGTCCTCCCGGATGGCGGCCTTGATGGCGGCGGCCATCTCCGGTCCCTCGCCGAACAGTGGCACGGAGCCTGTCACGTCGAGAAACGCCTCATCGATCGAGATCGGCTCGACCTGTGGCGTGAAACGCCGCAGGATCGCCATCACGTCGCGCGACGCCTGCTGATAGCGCCGTCCATCCACCGGCAGGAACACGCCGTGCGGACACCGGCGGTACGCCTCGGTCACCGACATCGCGGAGCGGACGCCGTACACGCGCGCCTCATACGAGGCCGCCGACACGACGCCCCTGCCCGGCGGGACACCGCCGACGATCACCGGCTTGCCGCGCAGCTCAGGGTGATCGCGCTGCTCGACAGCCGCGAAGAACGCGTCGAGATCGACGTGGAGGATGGTCCGCATCCCGCTCATCGTCGCCCGGCGCGGCGCCAGCTAGAAGGACACGAAGTGCAGGACCTCGATCGCCCAGATGCCATACGCATTGACGAGGATGCCGATGACGATCGCCGCCCTCGCCTCCAGGGAGATGCCCCGTCGGAAGACCCAGCCGAGCATGGGCCACAGGATCGGCGCGACATCGAGGATCCGGCGGTAGCCGAACTGGGTCCAGCCGATGCCGCCGTGGGTGATCACGAGCGCGAGGCCCGTCACGACCGAGATCCAGCCATAGATCAGCAGGCGGTTCCGGCCGTGCGCCCGGTATAGCCACAGGAAGATCGGCGTCGTGAGGATCAGGGAGGTCCCGATCCAGTTGGGCCGGAACCACGGGAATTCCTCGACGAAGTCGAACGTCTTCAGGAACATCACGTTGAGGTTCCGGGGGATGTAGGAGAGCGAGTTGATGCCGTTCGCGTACCACGACTCTGTCAGGACGCTCTGGCCCTCGGCGTTCAGCACGAGGTTGTAGCCGAACTCCGCAGGGTCCCCGAATCGGGCGACGTTGTAGGCCATCGTGACCAGGACCGGGATCGCGAACCCGGCGAAGAACGGGATCAAGGGGAGCACCGACTTCGCTGACAGCTTCGGCGGCCATGCCACCGGCCAGCGACCGTAGAGGGCGAGGTACAGCGGCATCGTCAGGCCGACCGGCACGCGTGAGGCAGCGGCCAGACCGAGCAGGAACCCGGCCAGGAAGGGCCTCGTGCCATGCAGGGCCAGCAAGAGCGCGGACAACGCGAAGAAGACGGCGCTGATGTGGGCGAAGAGCCACACGGTGGCCTCACCGGCGGCCCACCAGTGCACGCTGCCGAACGCGAACGCCGCGAGCAGCCAGCACCGCGCGATCGGCGCGACGTCCAGCTTCACGAAGACCAGCCAGAGCAGCAGGATGTTCGCCGCGCCGATGATCGCCGCGGCGATGCTCTGGTCGACCGTCGGGCCGAACAGCGCCACAGCGGGGAGAACGAACAACACCGGCGCCGGCGGATAGGGCATGTAGCCACCGCCGTTCGGACCGGGCGCGTGCTCGAGATAGCCGTACTCGGGACCGATGGACAGCTTCCCGTGGAGCAGGGCGTCGGCGAGCGGGACGAAACCATCAAGCTCGACGCGCTCGGGGTTCGTCGCCCAATAGATGACGCCCGCGAGGACGGTCAGGATGATGACGAAGAGGCGATCGTCCCGGCGCAGGTCGGTCGCCGATCGCCAGCTCCGCGGAAGCAGCCTCGCCAACGGCGAGGGAGCGAGCGTTTCGGAACTCACCGGCTCACGTCGTCACGACGCGCGGCGGGTGACGGGCGCGCCGGCGCTGGCATGGCGCGGATGGTATACCCCGGTCGGTCGCGCGAAAGCGACCGAAAGTCAGCCCTTCGGCTCGACGACGATCGTGACTTCCGGCGTCATGCCCGTGAAGACCTTTATCGCGACCTTGTACGTGCCCAGCGTCTTGAGTGGCTCTTCGAGGTCGATCTTGTGGCGGTCGATCTCGATACCGCGGCGGGCGAGCGCGTCGGCGATGTCCTTCGATGTGATCGACCCGTAGAGCTTGCCGCCCTCGCCGACCTTGACGCCCATCGTGAGCGTGGTCGATGAGATCCGAGTCGCGGCGATCTCCGCTTCCTCGCGCTCCTTGCGCCGCTTGTCCTCGCGACTCGCGATGTCGTGCTGCCACGCGCGGTAGGCACCGCCGGCCGCCGGTACGGCCAGCGCCTGCGGGATCAGGTAGTTCGTCGCATAGCCGTCGGCGACCTGCTTGAGCTCGCCGCTCTTGCCCAGCGTCGCGACGTCCTTGGTCAGGATGACCTTCACGCTGGGGAACCCTCCACTGTGTTCGTTGATCCGACGACCGACCGACCGCCGCCCCTCGATCGATCACCCGCCGCCCCTTCACGCCCCACCGGAGCAGCCATCAGCCCACGCAGCCGACTGTCCAGGCCGCGCTGGCGGGCGAACTCGAAGACCCCTTCGATGGCGTCCGGAATGCGCTCGGCGGCTCTGCGCAGCGGCTT
>DATHTG010000392.1:0-9149 GCA_035463515.1 Candidatus Limnocylindrales bacterium | reverse complement strand
ATGAGGAACGTGAACGCGGCACGATCCGCGCCTGCTGCCGTCTCGACGATCCACGGGATGAGGTGCTCGCCAGTCGCCTGGTCGAAGTATTCGAGGGCCTCGCCGCTCGCCTCGGAGTGGCGTGACAGGTCGAAATCGCCGCGGTTGTGGACGCCCTCCAGCTCCTTCCAGCCGAACGGGAAGCGGTATTCGACGTCGACCGCCTTCTTCGCGTAGTGGGCGAGCTCATCCGGGGCGTGCTCGCGCAGTCGCAGACGCGAGGCATCCACGCCGTATCGCTCGTACCAGGCGCGACGCGCCGGCAGCCACTCCTCGAACGCGGCTGCCGCCGCAGCGTCGGGACGCACGAAGTACTGCATCTCCATCTGTTCGAACTCGCGCATCCGGAACACGAAGTTGCCGGGCGAGATCTCGTTCCGGAACGACTTGCCGATCTGGGCGATCCCGAACGGCAGCTTCTTGCGCGACGACTGCAGGACGTTCTTGAAGTTGACATAAGAGCCCTGCGCCGTCTCGGGCCGCAGGTAGATGACGGCGGCGTCCTCCTCGACCGGGCCCATGAACGTCTTGAACATGAGGTTGAAGCGGCGGGGCGCGGACAGCGGGCCGCCATCGACCGGGCACCGGAGGCCGAGCCGATCCACGATCGTCGGATCCGCGAGCTCCGTCGCTGTGAGACCCTCCGTCCCGGGCAGCTCGTCGAGCCGGAACCGTCGATGGTCGGTCTCGCATTCGACGAGCGGGTCGCTGAACGACCCGACGTGGCCGGACGTGACCCAGACCTGGGGATGCATCAGGATGCCCGCGTCGAGCCCGACGATGTCGTCACGCTCCTGGACCATCGACCGCCACCACGCGCGCTTCACGTTGTTCTTCAGCTCGACGCCGAGGGGGCCGTAGTCCCAGACGGCGTTGATCCCGCCGTAGATCTCGGACGAGGGATAGATGAACCCGCGTCGCTTCGAGAGCGACACGATCGTGTCGAGCTCACGAACTGACGGGGCGACGTCGTCCGGGTCGACGGAAGGGCTGGTCACGAAGGGATCTCCGCTGATACGCGACCGTGGCATGGCCGCGCGGGATGACTGGTCAGCCGATGCTATCAGCGCGGCAGAGCGGCGGCCAGTACGCGGACCGCATTGCCGCCCATCACGGCGGCGATGTCGGTCTCCGAAAGTCCCTCCGCGAGCAGCGCCTCGGTGAGCAACGGCATCCCGGACGCGTCGAAGGGCGTCGGCACGGCGCCGTCGAAGTCGGAGCCGAGAGCGACGTGCTCCATACCGGCGAGCTCGACCGCCGTCACGATCGACCGCGCGATGTCCGCGACGTCGGTCCCGCCGCAGGCCACGGGCCAGAAGCCGATCCCGATGAGCCCGCCCGTCGCGGCGATCGCGCGGGCCTGGTCGTCGGGAAGGTTGCGGATGCCGGGCGCGGCGGCACGAACGCCCGTATGGGATGCGACCACGGGTCGCGCGGCGAGCGAGAGGACGTCGTCGATGGTCGCCGACGCGGCGTGGGCGACGTCCATGACCATGCCCATCGACTCCATCCGCGAGAGGAGCTCGCGGCCGGCCTCGGTCAGGCCGCCCTTGACGATGCCGTGCGCGGAACCGCCATAGGCCGTGTCGAAGAAGTGCGCCGGCGAAAGCATCCGGTAGCCGGCACGGAACAGGATGTCGAGGTTGTCGAGGTCGCCGTCCAGCGCCTGCGCACCCTCGATCGCCAGGAACGCGGCGGTGGTCCCGTGATCGGCCGAACGCCGAGCGAGGTAGGTATCGAGATCCGTCCGTGACTCGATGAGACTGAGGCGACCAGCGGAGTCCGCGACCATCCCGCGCAAGCGGAGCGCGAGGTGGAGGGCCCTGGCCACGCGGCTGCCCCAGGTCGCGCGAGGCCAGCGCTGACCGAGCGCGAGGAGCCTGACGTCGTCGGTCCGATCGTCGTTGCGTTCCAGGTTCACCCGCCGCGGCACCTGGGTCGAGGCCGCGAGCGCGACGAGCGCGACCCCACCATCGACCAGCCGTGGGACATCGAGGTGGCCATACCCCGCTCGCCGCCGCAGGTCACGACCCCACAACAGCGAATCGGCGTGGAGGTCGACGACGGTCAGGGTCCGATGCAGCTCCACGGCCCGGGGAGAGGCGACATACGGACCGCGGTGATGGACACGGTTCCGCCGCCGCTCGACGATCTGCGACGCGATCCCACCCAGGGCAAGGCCGCCCGCAACGAAAGCGGCCGAGGTCCCGAGGACCCCGGCCGCGATCGTCTTGGTTCGCGTCAGGCGGCGCGTCACCGCACCCCCATCAGTCTTCGATCTTCTCCTTTACCTCGGCCCGGACCGGGCGGCGCCGGTTGCCGAGCGTCACGACGAGCGTCGCGAGCGACCCGACTCCGAGGACAAGCAGGATGACCCCAGCACCGGCCAAAGCAGGTGCGGACGACGCGTCGAGCGTGTCGGTCGGCGGAAGCGTCCGGGTCGGCCGGGTGCCGGTCGTCGGCTGGACGCCACCCGTCGGCGGCTTCTGCGTCGGATTCGGCTGCTCGGTCGGGTTCGGCTGCTCGGTCGGGTTCGGCTGCTCGGTGGGCTGGACGTCCTCGCACTCGACATCGAGATCGACCGTGCGGCCGGCGGTGTCGATCGCGACGTACCCATCCTCGTCGCTGTCATCAGCGATCAGGACATGGGCGCGGAGGGTATGCGAACCCGGCTCCAGGGACGTTGAAGCCTCGAAGCCATCGGCAACGTCGCCGTCCGGGTTCACGAACTCGAAGTCAGGCGGCGTCCCGTTGTTGCCGCTGCCGCCGTGGACGGCCTTGCCGCTGCCATCGATCTGCAGGTAGCTCTCGCTGAAGTCATCCGCAGAACCGGTCGGATCCTTCTGCAACACCTTTTCGCCGTCCTCGGCGAGGACGAGCGCGTACAGGACCTCCTCATCGCAGTCGTAGCGGAGATACAGCTTCGCCAGGACAGCGCTGCCCGACCCGCCTGGCGTCATATTCGCGAAGAAGTCAGCTCCGAGCGACCAATCACCGGTGGCGCCGTCGACCGTGGCGGAGCCCTCACTCGGCGATGCCGCCAGCGCGGCGGTCGGCGCGATCAGCGCCGAAAGGAGGACGACGCCGGCCGCGATGCTCGCTGCCGACCGCGTCGACAACCTGGCCCGCCGATCTGAGAAACCCCACATATGGACCTCCTGGGTCTCCGGGCCCCGAGCCCGGCTACGGTGAGTCGCCCAGAATCCCCCTGGTCCGACTCCGATGAATGCGGGGGCATGATGGCAGGCCGCGGACCTTGCGGTCTAGTACGAAAGGGTCATCCGATGTCGCATCGACGCATCACGGTGACCCGTCATCTTCCGTCCGAACCGCCACGGACCCCACCCATCCGCCCCGCGGAGGTGGTGCCCGAGGGCACCGCGGGGTCCTAGGAGGAAGGTCGTGGCTCGGGCACGGCGCGGATCTCGTCGAGGAACGCGAGTGAGCGAGCGTCGCGCTCGAGGACGTACCGAACGAAGTCCCGAAGCGCGGTCTCGACCTCGCGCTCGACGGTCGTGGAGAGACGCAATCCCGCGAGCGCCTCGACGTCGAGGCGTTGATACGCCTTGAGCAGCTTGAGCGCCTCGAGCGCCAGGCCGGTTCGGTCATGGGGCGGCCCCGGACACCGCTCGCAGACGACGCCACCGACCGGTGGCACCCAACGGAACCGCTCGTCGGACTCCAGGACGCGGTCACACTCGACGCAGCGATCGACCTCTGGGCGGACACCCAGCTCGTCGAGGAGGTGGACCTCGAACCAACGCGCGACGCGACCCGGCGCCATCCCGGCATCGAGCAGCTCGTAGGCGCGTCGAAGGAGCGCGTACAGCGGCTCGGCAGCATGGCGCTCCTCGAGACTCCGGTCCGCGAGCTCAGCGAGGTACCACGCGGTCGCGGCGCTCTCGAGGTCGTCGCGGAGGCGGAGCCAGGCGTGACCGACGCTGACCTGGGTCACGACATCGAACGTGCGGCCACGCGCCAGGGCGACGGTCAGCTCGGCGAACGGCTCGAGGCTGCCGCCCAGGCGCGAGGTCGGCTTGCGGATGCCCTTGGCGATGGCCTTGAGCTTCCCGCCCTCGGGCGTGATGAGCGTCAGCACTCGGTCCGCCTCGCCCAGATCGAACCGCGACAGCACGATTGCGTCGGTGGTGTAGCGACGGGGTACGGGCATCTCTACGGCGGACGGTAGCACCGCCGGGTGCGATCCGACGGCATCGGAGCCGACCGATCCATCCGGATCGAGCGTCGCCCCGTATCCGAATCAGGCGCCGGTGCGGTCGCGTCCCCCGCACCGGCGCTGACCGCGTTTCGGGCGGGGCGTGGTGCGGCCCCGCTACGCAACAGGCTACTTACGCGGAACACGTTTTGGTGTAGACTGCCGGCGTGACGACCGCCGCACAGGATCTCGACCTCGGGGAGCTCATCGCCGACACCGACGGCGAGATCGTCCGCCTCGTCCAGGACCGCGACCCGTCCACCCACGGGTTGTACGAGATGGTCCGCTACCACCTCGCGCTGGACGGGAAGGGCGCGAACGGCGGCAAGCGCGTCCGACCGCTGCTCGGTCTTCTCGCATACGCGTCGATCGCCGGCGATCACCGTCGCGCTCTGCCGGGCGCCGCGGCCGTCGAACTCGGACACAACTTCAGCCTCGTGCACGACGACATCGAGGACGGTGACCGCGAACGGCGGCATCGACCCACGCTCTGGACGGTGTACGGCGTCCCGCAGGCGATCAACGCCGGCGACACGCTGTTCAGCCTGTCTCGGATCGCCCTGCATCGACTGTCGGAGCTCGGGTTCTCCGACTCGAAGATCCTCCGGCTCATGCGGCTGTATGACGAGACGTGCCTCGCGCTCTGCGAGGGGCAGTACATCGACATCGCCACCAGCGAGTCCGACGAGGTGATGTCGGTCGACGCGTACTTCGACATGATCGGTCGCAAGACCGCGGCGTTGATCGCCGCCTCGATCGAGGCCGGTGCCCTGCTCGCGACCGACGACGAGGACGTCATCGCGCGGTATCGCGCGTTCGGTTGGGCGCTCGGCATCGCGTTCCAGCTCAACGACGACCTGCTGGGGATCTGGGGCGCCGAGCAGGCGACGGGCAAGCAGGCGAGCGACGTGGCCCACAAGAAGAAGACACTGCCGGTCATCTACGCGGTCGAGCAGGCGGGACCGGACGACCGGGCTCGGTTGCTGGAGCTGTACGCGGTCTCGGAGCCAGCCGCGGAGGAACTGGCGGAGATCGTGTCGATCCTCGAGCGCGTCGGAGCTCGCGACTACACCCGGGACGCGGCGGTGCGATACCGCGATCAGGCGCTCTCCGAGCTGGACGCTGCGGGCGTGGTCGAACCGGCGGCACGTGCTCGGCTCGAGGAGATCATCGTCGGGGTGATCTCGGCCTAGACCGGGTCGCGGCCGGTCCGGACGCGGCTGCAGACGTCCTAGCGATCCGCCTCGTCGTCCGCGGGTCCGGTCTGTTCGCGGGTCCGGACGACCAGCACCTTGGACACGCGTCGGCCGTCGGTCTTCTCGACGGTCAGGGTGAGCCCATCGAGCGAAACCTGGTCGCCGGGACGTGGCACGCCACCGATCCGGTGGTAGATCAACCCGCCGACGGTGTCGTACTCGTCCTCGTCCTCGATCGGCACCTGGGTCTCGAAGAGCTCGACGAGGTCGTCCACCGCAGCACGGCCGTCGACCCGCGCCTCGTCGTCCGACAGGCGCTCGATCATGGGCTCCTCGACGTCGTACTCGTCCTGGATCTCGCCGACGATCTCCTCGATCAGATCCTCGATCGTGACGAGCCCCGCCGTGCCGCCGTACTCGTCGAGCACGATCGCGATATGGACCTTCCGTCGCTGCAACTCGTGCAACAGGTCGTCGACCGTCATCGATTCGGGCACGAATACGGGCGGGCGCAGCAATGACCGGAGCGGCGGCGGCTCCGGCGCGCTCGCCTTCACGAACGGCAGCAGGTCCTTGGCGTAGACGATCCCGATGATCTCGTCGATCGAGCCCTCGAACACCGGGATACGCGAATGACCCTCGGCGACGATCGAGTCGATGGCGTCGTTGATCGACGCGTCCGCGCCGAGCGTCACCATCGCGATGCGCGGGACCATCACCTCGTGGACGCGCTGCTCGCCGAGCTCGATGACCGCATGGATCATCTGCTCCTCCTCGGCCTCGAGGATGCCCTGCTCGCCACCCTGCTCGATGATCAGGCGCAGCTCCTCGGAGCTGATGCGCTCCTCCGCGGGGACATCGGCCCGGAAGAGCCGGCTGACGTAGCGCGTGACGAGTGTCAGCGCGCTGACCAGCGGACCGAAGATCGTCCCGAGGACCTCCATGAGCCGCGAGGTCGAGAACGCCACGCGCTCGGAATGGGCCAGGCCGATCTGTTTCGGCACGAGCTCGCCGAACACGATGGTGAACAGCGTCAGCAGGATCGTGACGACGACGAGGGCGATGCCCGAAGCGGCGTTCGCGAGCGGGCCGAACTGCGCGAGGACATCGGCCATCCCGTCGACCAGGCTGACCGCGGCGAACGCCGAGGCGAGGAAGCCAAGGAAGTTGATGCCGACTTGGATGACGGCGAGGAACCGGCCGGGGTTCGCCTTCAGCCGCTGGACGCGGTGCGCACCGCGATGCCCTTCCTCGATGAGCTGTTGGATCCGGCTGCGCCGGAGCGTGACGAGCGCGATCTCGGTCGCCGAGAAGATCCCGTTGAGCAGGACCAGGACGACGATGAGCAGGATCTCGAGGAACGGCCCGCTCACGTGGCGCCGTCACCCGCTGCGGGTTCCGGCGGCTCCGTGGTACTCGCCGCGACGCCCGCGTCAGCTGGTGCATCGGGCGGCCCGGACGCGGGTTTCGACCGCTGCTCCCGGATCCGGGCCGGCACGCCCACCGCGAGCTTGCCTGGTGGCACGTCCTTCGTCACGACCGCGCCGGCCCCCGTCTTCGCGCCGTCGCCGATATCGCGCGGCGCGACGATCATCGTGTCCACGCCGATGAACGCGCCATCGCCGATCGTCGTGCGGTGCTTGCGGGTGCCGTCGTAGTTGGCGGTCACCGTGCCCGCGCCGATGTTCGTGCCCTGGCCGATCTCGGCATCACCGAGGTAGCTCATGTGGTGCTGCTTCGAGCCCGCGCCGAGGTGGGTGTTCTTGAGCTCGGCGTAGTTGCCGACCTCCGCGCCGCGCCCGACGACGCTGCCCGGCCGGACATGGCTGTACGGGCCGATCGTGGCCTCGTCCTCGACGGTCGACCGCTCGACGACCGACGCCCAGATCGTCGTATTCCGGCCGATCGCGGAATCGATGATGTGCGTCCCCGGGCCGATGACGCTGCCTTCCCCGATCGACGTCGCGCCACGCAGGATCACGTTCGGCTCCAGCGTGACGTCGGGCTCGAGCGTGACATCCCAGTCGAGATACACCGTCGACGGGTCACGCATGGTCACGCCGGCACGCATGTGCTCCTCGTTGCGGCGGACGCGCAGGTTCCACTCCGCGGCGGCGAGCTGCGATCGATCGTTGATACCGTCGAACCGGCCATCGTCCTCGAACGCGATCGCGATCACGAGACGTCCGTCTTCGCGCGCAAGCCGGACGAGCTCGGTGAGATACAGCTCCCCTGTCGTGGCTGACGGCTCCAAAGAGCCGATGCGCCGCCGCAGCCACTCGGCATCGAACGCGTAGAGGCCCGCGTTAATCTCGTTGTTGGCGAGCTCTTCCTCGGTCGCGTCCTTCGCCTCCACGATCGCCTCGACGGTGCCGAACTCGCCGCG
This sequence comes from Candidatus Limnocylindrales bacterium, assembly GCA_035463515.1. GTDB lineage: Bacteria > Chloroflexota > Limnocylindria > Limnocylindrales > CSP1-4 > SPCO01. The sequence goes on along the minus strand of DATHTG010000392.1, from coordinate 1,312 downwards.
AACGATCCGGCCCAGCCGGGCTGGATCCGCGGCGAACACGGTCGCCAGCGCGATCGCCGCGTCGTCCTCCCGACGCGCGCCGAGCACCGCACGGAGGTCCTCGCTCGTCACGAGCGGGACATCGCCGGACAGCACGAGGACCTCGTCGGCGTCATCGGGGACGGCGGCGAGCGCGGCGCGGACGGCATCGCCGGTCCCCCGCGGGTCTTCCTGCAGCGCGAAGTCGGCGCGGTCGGCGAACGGCGCCCGGATCGCGTCGACGGGCGGGGAGTAGACGACGACCGGGCGGGCCGTGGCGTCATCGCTCGCGGACGTCTCCGCCCAGGCGTCAAGGACGTAGGCGAGCATCGGGCGGCCGCACAGTGGATGGAGGACCTTGGGCGTCGCCGATCTCATACGCGTCCCGAGGCCGGCCGCGAGCACGACGGCGGTCGTGCGCCCCGTCGGGTTCGTCACGGTCGAGCGCGCAGGGTCGGGACTTGGGGGGTTCATGCGCGGCGTCGGGCGTGCGCGGGGCGGTGGTCGCCCACGCTGCATCCGGTGCCCGACGGGCGGAGATGTGGTGTCATCGCTTGGTCGGCCGGATGGTATGGGCGCCCTGATGGAGCGTCAAGCGAGGCCGGGCCGGCGTTGAGGCCCTACCGGCGGCGCGCGATGCACTCGATCTCGATCTTGGCGCCACGAGGCAGAGCCGCGACGCCGAACGTGCTGCGTGCCGGTGGTGGGTCCGGGAAGAACCTGGCATACACGCCATTCATCGCGCTGAACTCGCCCAGATCGGCCATGAAGACCGTCGTCTTCACGACGTCAGCGAACGTCACCCCGGCCGCATCGAGCACGGCGCCGAGGTTGCGCAGCACGCGCTCCGTCTGGTCCTCGATGGTCGACGCGGTGACCTCGCCGGTCGCGGGGTCGAGCGGGATCTGACCGGCACAGAACACGAGGTCACCGGCCACGATGGCCTGGCTGTATGGCCCGACGGCGGCGGGTGCGCTCGTCGTCGAGATCGCCTCGCGGGTCATGTGATCCCTCCCTCGGTCCGGGCGTCGCCGGTGCGGATGGTCGTTGCGATGATCGACGGTGGGCCGTCCCCGATGGTCGGCACCGCGCTGTCTGCCACCGCCGCCTCGACGTCGCGGGCAGCGGCCTCGGCCTCACCCAGCGAAGGATAGAGCGTCCACAGCGTCGGCCCGGAGCCGGACAGCCCGATCGGCCGACCGAGCCGACGAGTGAGCGCACGGCGGACATCGATGAGCCCCGGAGCGACCATCGCGGCGGCGGGCAGCAGATCGTTGGCAGAGGCGAGGACGCC
>DATHTG010000391.1:0-3112 GCA_035463515.1 Candidatus Limnocylindrales bacterium | reverse complement strand
CCTCGCCGACGCCTGTCTCGTGGACCTTTCGGAGCACCGATTCGCGCTGATCGCGACGAGCTCGCCCGGCGCGGTCGGCACGGGGCACGCCGTCGTCGTCGGGATCGAGGTGCGAGAAGAGGCGGGCTCCGCGGTGCTCGTCGAGACGGGTCGAAGCCTCATCGATGCCGCGATCGAGGATTCCGGTGCCGCCGACGTGGACGGCCTCGGCACACCGGAGCTCGTGCTCGGGCTGCGGCCGATCTACGACAAGACCGGCTCGTGCGGGACGACATCGCTCCGGATCCTCGATTCCGCGACCGTCAACGCGAGGCGGTCCATCGACCTGCCCGGTCGACTCGGGCGCGGTGTCATCGGCCGATGGGACGGCGCGGCGGGCGACGATCTTCTGGCCTACACCGCGCCGGACTGTCCCCCTGGCGGACCCGGTGGGGCGCGCCTGACCGTGGTTCGCCTTCGCGACGGGACGATCTCGACGGCCGCGGAGCTGACGCCGTCGCGAGACGTATCGACGTATCCAGCTCCCGTCCTTGTGCGCTTCGACGGAGACGAGCGCGACATGGCGTTCACCTCGATCGATGAAGGCGTCGCGCTCGTCGACGGCACCGGTGGGGCTCCGATGGCGATCGCCGTCGGCGACACGATGCCCCTGGTCGCGGGACCGGATCCGGGCCCGGATGGACCTGCCTACCGGCTCGCGTGGATCGATCGTGAGGGTGCCCATACCGAGCGGATCCGAAATGGGCCGGGCGGCTTGGTCGTCTCGGACGAGATGGCCCTCGGCGGATCGATCTTGGACTCCGAGCGCTGGGCGCTCGCCATCATCGGGGTCGCCACGGACGTGGGCATGCACGGCGCGTCGAGTGCCTGGCTGGGTCCGGTCGCGACCGAGGGCTGCCCAGACCTCGTGCTGCCCGGCGCGATCCTCCCGTGTGGGAGTGACGAGTTCCGACCCGGCGCGACGTGGCTGGCCACGCGGCTCGTCGCGTCGATGCCCATCGAAGGCCGCCTGACTGGACTGGTCGCCGGAGGACTTGGTTGGGATCCGAACGTCGGCGCGCCGACGAGCCCGACACCGGCCGCCAGTGCGGCCGCAGGTTGGTGGCGACACGGCGCATCGACGCCATTCGTGCTCTCGGAAGTCCGTGGCAGCGATCTCATGTATTTCCGAGACTTCCCGGTCCCGAAGGCGACGATCGAGCAGACGACCGATCGCGACGGGAGCACGAAGCTCCCCGGGTTCACCGGCACGCGCCTGTTCGTCACGGTCGTCCCGCTGACAGGCGAGAAGGAGGGGCCTGACATCGCGCCGTCGAGGATCGAAAGCCTGCTCGAGCCGCCTGCCGTCGGCGGCGTCGTACGAACCGCGAGGGTGCCGGTCCCGGCGGGGATGGAATCGGGCCGGGACGGCTCGTTCACGACGCTTGGCCTGGCTGGCATCAAGCCGCCCGGTGGCGGATCCACGGATCACTGGGCGATGCGGGTCACCCCGATCAACGACTGGGGGGAGGTCGGCCAGCCGGTCGTACGGACGATCACCCGTGACGCCACCGGCCCGACGCTCAACCTCCACACGCCGTTCACGAACCCGGTCTGGCCGTTCCTCGCGCACCTCGAAGGTCGCGCGGAGCCCGGTTCGGCCGTGAGCATCGATGGCGGCGCTCCCCTCGACGTCGACGAGCGCGGCCGGTTCACGGTCGTGACGCGCCTCGCTCCGTGGCCCCAGACGATCCGCCTCAACGCAACAGACGCGTCAGGCAACGGCTCGACGGCGGAGTTCTCGGTCGTGGGCGGGGTCGACTACCGGCAGTTCCCGTGGGCGCTGATCGTCGCGCTGACGCTGCTGGGGCTCGTCGCCATCCGCGGATTGGCGACGGCAGGTCGGCGCGTCGGTGGCGCCGAGGCGACACCCTGGTCGATGGGGTTGCTGGACGAGGCGTCGATGCCGGAGATCGAGGAACTCCCGCCCGGCAAGGGCCTCGCCCCAGTCGATCGCGGCTTCCGGCGCTAGCGTTCGCGGGCGCGGCGTTTCGCGTCGCGGAGCCGCGCCAGCGTGTCGGGAGTGACGGGTGAGGTCGCCTCCGCGGCGGTATGTGGGGTCGGGGCCGCTGGCGGAGGCGCGACCGGCGTCGGTGCCGCGGCAGCTGAGGATGGCGCGGGCTTCGGGGCTTCCGGCCGTCGAAGCGCCGCGCGCGTCTCGGTGGATGTCGCCCGCGCTCGGGTTGCCAGCATGCTTTCGCTCGTCGCGGTCCGGGCCGCTGTCGCTCGCCGACGGCGCGGCAACCCTCTGATCCACGCCCCAGCCGCCGCGAACTCCCGGCGGCCGATCATCACCCGGCGCAACGCGATATCGAGCGGCCACAGGATCAGCGCCAGCACGAGCAGCAGCGGCCAAAGATCGGTCGAGCTCGCGGTCGTCCGCAGGTCGTGGATCCACGGGTCGAGCGGCGTCTGGATCTCGCTCCCGCCGGTGGCGCTCCGGATCGCCCCGAGCAATGGCTCGTTCGAGCCGAGGAGCCGGTACTCCGCAGCAGTCGGCGCCACGAGACCGACCGTCCGGCCGAGCGGCGTCGACCCCGGCCGGGTCTGCGTGATGCGCACGCCGTACGCCCCCGACGCGATCTCGCCGAGCGGGACCTCGTACACGCCCGGCGCGATCTGCACCAGGTTCACCTCGGCCGGTGTCAGGTCGGGCCCGACGACGACCGCGCGCGTCGAATAGAAGTCGCGCGGTGAGCCGTCTGGCTCGACGCTCTCGACGTGGAGCGTCGTCTGGCCTCCCTTCGTATCGAACGCGGCCTCGATCCCGCCGGTCTCCTCGCCAGGGAATGTCCACGACACGAGCTGGCTGAAGAACCGCGAGAAGCCGGTCCAGCCCAGCCAGTCGCGCGCCCAGCGGCCGGTGGAGTCGGACGTCCATGCGACGGATCGTCCCAAGCCGTACTGCCACTGCGCGAGGAGCGGATCGTCCCGGGCGGTGACGAGCACCGTCTGGGCCGCCGCCTTCGCAGTCGTCCCGTTGTAGCCGCGGAGCCGTGGCAGGCCCTGGTCCAACCCGCGCAGGATCGGCGAGGTCGACGTGAGGATCGGGAAGAACGGCTCCTCGATGATC
>DATHTG010000390.1:0-8080 GCA_035463515.1 Candidatus Limnocylindrales bacterium | reverse complement strand
GGCAGCCGCGCTCGCGGCGGCCGTCAGCAGGGCGCGGCGGGAGCGGGGCGCGTTGGGCTCGGACGCCATCAGGGGTCCCCTCCACATCTGGCGAGGGACGGCCCCCCGCCTTGGCCGGCATTCTGCCACGCGACTGTCGCCCCGAACGTTACAGTTCGCGGCTCTCGGCGGGGCCGATGGTCCTGGCGCGGACCGGCGAGATGGGCCTGCCGTCAGACCGCTAGCCGCGCCGCCCGGATCCGCCGGACGAGCTCCGCCGCCTGCTCGTATCGACCGAACGAGGGCATCACGTAGGTCCCCGCGACACGATCGCCGACCGCCTCGAGCAGCTCTTCCGTCAACCGCAGACCGACCTCCGCGCCGTTCTCACCCGCCTTGTGCAGCGCCGCGCGTGTCGCGTCCGGGATCGTGATGCCCGGGACCTCGTTGTGCAGGAACTCGGCGTGCCGCGCCGACTGGAGCGGCAGCACGCCGAGGAGCACGGGCAAGGGGAAGCCGGCCGGCCCGAACCGCGACCGCGCCTCGGCGAACATCGCCTCGACCTGCTCGATCGAGTAGAGCGGCTGGGTCATCACGACGTGGGCTCCTGCCGCGATCTTGCGTTCGAGACGGTCCCATTCGGTGCGAGCGTCGGCGGCGGTCGGGTCGAGCGCGCACGCGATCGTGAACGACGCGGGCTGGCCGATCGGTGAGCCGGCGGCATCCTCGCCGCGATTGAGGCGTGCCAGGATCCCGACCAGACCGATGGAGTCGACGTCCCAGACCCCGGTCCCCGACGGATACTCGCCGATCCGTGGCGGATCTCCGGTGAGGGCCAGGATGTCGCGGACGCCCAGGGCGTGCGCGCCGAGCAACTCTGACTCGAGCGCCATGAGGTTCCGGTCCCGCGTCGTGCAATGGACGATGCACTCGAGATCGAGATCGTGCTGGATGCCGAACGCGACCGCGAGCGCGCCCATCCGCACGCGGGCCATCGCGGAGTCGCTGACGTTCACGATGTCGACGCCCGCGTCCTGGAGCAGGCGGGCCGCCTCGATCGTCCGCTCGATCCTGACCGAGCGAGGTGGGTCGATCTCGACGGAGATCACGTACCGACCGTCGGCGAGCGCCCGCGCGAGTCGGGACGGTGGTGGCGGCGAGTCGGTCGTCGCCGCGACCTCGGCCCGGATCGTCGTCGCCGGTGGGGAATGGACCGGTCCTCCCGTGGCAGTGGTCGCGAGGCTCTCGGCACGCCGATCGATCGCGAGGCGCATCGCCGCGATGTGCTCCGGCGTGGTCCCGCAGCACCCGCCGACGATCGCCGCACCGGCGTCGAGCATCGCATCGACCATGCGACCGAGGTAGTCCGGTCCGGCGGCATAGACGAACTGCCCCTCGATCCGTTGCGGCAAGCCGGCGTTGGGCAGGATGGCGTGGCCGCCGCCACCCATCGCCGCGAGGGCGTCGAGGCAGCCGACCGGTCCGGCGCCACAGTTGACGCCCACGACGTCGACGTCGACGCGCGCTGCGAGTGCGTGCGCGGCGAGTCCCGGCGCCATGCCGTCGGCCAGCGCGGCGTCCTCCCCGAAGGTCAGCAGCGCGACGATGGGCAGGTCGGCTGCGATCGCGCGCGCCTCCTCCACCGCGATCGCCAGGTGATCGATCGCCGGGAACGTCTCGAACCAGAAGAGGTCGACGCCGCCCTCGAGCAGCCCTTCGATCGTCTCGCGGAAGGCCGACCGGATCGCCGCGTCGGTCAGGTCGAGCAGCTCGCGGCTCGGGGCACCGAGCGGTCCGATGGAGCCCCCGACGAGGACGTCGCGGCCAGACACGTCGCGGGCCTCGCGAGCGAGCTGCGCCCCGCGGCGAGCGAGCCGCCCCGCCTTGTCGGCGAGTCCGTGCGGGCCCAGCCGCACGCGGTTCGCACCGAAGGTCGCGGTCTCGATGATGTCGGCGCCGACGGCCAGGTACTCGCGATGGATCGCGCCGATCAGGTCAGGGCGCGTGGCGACCAGCTCATCGAGCAGCGCACGTTGCGGGATGCCCCGGCTGAAGAGCAACGTGCCCATCGCCCCGTCGGCGAGCAGCGGGCCGGCCGCGAGCCGCTCGTGGAATCGGGCCCGGGCATCCCGACCCGGCGCCGTGGCCGTCATGCCGGCTCCCGCAGGTTCGGGGTGAGCCACCGCTCGGCCTCGGCCAGCGGCACACCCTTTCGGGCAGCGTAGTCCTCGAGCTGGTCTCGATCGATCCGGCCGATGCCGAAGTAGTGGCTCGCCGGGTTCCACAGGTAGTAGCCCGAGACCGACGCGCCAGGCCACATCGCGAACGACGAGGTCAGGTGGATCCCGGCCCCGGCCTCCGCGTCGAGAAGCTCGAAGATCGTCCGCTTCTCGGTGTGATCGGGACACGCCGGGTAGCCCGGTGCGGGCCGGATGCCCTGGTACCGCTCGGCGATGAGGTCGGCGTTGGCCAAGTCCTCATCGGGTGCGTAGCCCCACAGCTCTCGTCGGACCCGCTCATGGAGCCGCTCCGCGAACGCCTCGGCGAGCCGGTCGGCGAGCGCCTTGGCAAGGATCGCCGAGTAGTCGTCGTGGGCCGCCTCGAACTCGGCGACGAGCTTGTCGGCGCCATGCCCTGCGGTGACCGCGAACGCGCCGATGTGATCGGGAAGACCGCTCGACACCGGGGCGACGAAATCGGCCAGCGCGACGTTCGGCCGACCGTCGGTCTTGGCCATCTGCTGGCGGAGGGTGCGGAACGTCGCGATCCGCTCGCGTCGGGTCTCGTCCTGCCAAACGACGATGTCGTCGACCTCGGCGTTGGCCGGCCAGAACCCGACGACGCCGGCGGCCCGGAGGAGATCCTCCTTCGCGATCCGTGCGAGCAGCGCCTGCGCGTCGCGGAAGAGGTCACGAGCCGCTTTGCCGACCGTCGCGTCGTCCAGGATCGCGGGATACGCGCCTCGCAGCTCCCACGTCGCGAAGAACGGCGTCCAGTCGATGCGCTCGACGAGCTCGTCGAGCGGATACGGGTCGAACGTCCGGACTCCCAGGAACGACGGTGCCGGCGGCGTGACGGTCGACCAGTCGATCGGGACGCGGTTCGCGCGCGCCTCGTCGATCGTCAGATAGCGCTCCTTGGCCTGGCGGCCGGCCCGGTCCAGGCGGATTGCCTCGTACTCGTCATGGATGCCGGCGGCGTACGCCGGTCGCCGATCCGCATCGACCAGCGCTCCGGCGACACCAACGGCCCGCGACGCGTCCAGCACATGGACGACCGCTCCGGAGTACGCGGGCGCGATCTTCACTGCGGTGTGGGCCCGCGACGTCGTTGCGCCGCCGATCAGCAACGGCGTCGTCATCCCGAGCCGCTCCATCTCGGACGCGACATGGATCATCTCGTCGAGCGACGGGGTGATCAACCCCGACAGGCCGATCAGGTCGGCGTCGTGCTCCTGCGCGGTCTCGAGGATCCGTGCCGCGGGGACCATCACGCCGAGGTCGATCACCTCGTAGTCGTTGCAGCCCAGAACGACCCCGACGATGTTCTTGCCGATGTCGTGGACGTCGCCCTTGACGGTCGCGGTCACGATCGTGCCGGCTCGCCGGCCCGTGCCCTCGCGCTCGGCCTCGAGATAGGGCACGAGGTGAGCGACCGCCTTCTTCATGACCCGCGCGCTCTTCACGACCTGCGGCAGGAACATCCGCCCGGAACCGAACAGGTCGCCGACGACGTTCATCCCGGCCATCAGCGGACCCTCGATCACATCGAGCGGCCGGTTCGCAGCCTGGCGTGCCTCCTCGGTGTCCTCGACCACCCACGTGTCGATGCCCTCGACCAGGGCGTGGGTGAGGCGCTCGCCGACGGGCCGCTCGCGCCATCCGAGGTCCTCGGTCTTGCGGTCCATGCCGCTGCCGGCGTAGCGGCCCGCGATCTCCAGCAGGCGCTCCGTCGCGTCGGGGCGTCGGTCCAGTACGACGTCCTCGACGCGTTCCCGCAGCTCCGGCTCGATGTCGTCGTACACCGGCAGGACGCCCGCATTGACGATGGCCATGTCGAGCCCGGCGCGTTTGGCGTGGTACAGGAACACCGAGTGGATTGCCTCGCGGACCGGATCGTTGCCGCGGAAGGCGAACGAGACGTTCGACACGCCGCCCGACGTGCGGCAACCGGGCATCTCGGACTTGATACGCCGGACCGTCTCGATGAACTGGACCGCGTAGGCGTTGTGCTCCTCGATGCCGGTCGCGATCGCGAAGATGTTGGCGTCGAGGATGATGTCCTCGGGTCCGAAGCCGACCTCACGCGTGAGGAGGTCGTAGGCGCGCCTGAGGATCGCCAACCGGCGCTCGACGGTATCGCCCTGCCCTTGCTCGTCGAACGCCATGACGACGACCGCCGCGCCGTACCGCTTGCACAGGCGTGCCTGCTCGAGGAACGACGGCTCGCCCTCCTTGAGCGAGATCGAGTTGACGACGCCCTTGCCCTGGAGCTGCTGCAGGCCGGCTTCGAGGACCGACCACTTCGAGCTGTCGACCATGACCGGCACCGACGCGATGTCCGGTTCGGCGGCGATACGCCGGAGGAACCGGGTCATCGCGGCGACCCCGTCGAGCATCGCCTCGTCCATGTTCACGTCGATGAGCTGGGCGCCGTTGGCGACCTGCTCGCGCGCGATATCGACCGCCTCGTCCTCTTTGTCCTCGGCGATCAGCCGGGCGAACTTCCGCGAACCGGTCACGTTGGTCCGCTCGCCGACATTGACGAATGTGTCGCCCGGCGGCGGGATGACAACCGGCTCGAGCCCCGCCAAGTGGGTCTTGGAGCTCCGCTGGACGATCCGCCGCGGTGGTAGCCCCGCCACGGCCGCGGCGATGGCGGCGATGTGTTCGGGCGTGGTGCCGCAACAGCCGCCGGCGATGTTGAGGAGCCCGTGGCTCGCCCACTCGCCGAGGGCGTCGGCCATCTGTTCGGGCGTCTCGTCGTAGCCGCCGAGTTCGTTGGGGAGACCCGCATTGGGGTACGCCGAGACCGGCCGGTCGGCGATCCGCGACAGCACGTCGAGGTGCTCGCGGAGCTGGCGCGGACCGAGCGCGCAGTTGAGCCCGATGACGATCGGGTCGGCGTGCCGGACGCTGTGCCAGAAGGCCTCGACGGTCTGCCCCGACAGCGTCCGGCCGGAGGCGTCGACGATCGTGCCCGACACGATGACGGGCACGCGCTCGCCGAGCTCGTCGAACAGCGTCTCGAGCGCGAAGATCGCGGCCTTCGCGTTAAGCGTGTCGAAGATCGTCTCGACGAGCAGGATGTCCGCGCCGCCCTCGACGAGCCCGGCGGCAGCGTCGTGGTACGCGGTCTGGAGCTCGGCCCAGGTGACGGCTCTGGCTGCCGGATCGCCGACGTCCGGACTGATCGATGCGGTGCGGTTGGTCGGACCGAGCGCGCCGGCGACGAACCGAGGGCGTCCTGGTTCGCGCGCCTCGGAGGCGTCGGCCTCGGCGCGGGCGAGCCGCGCGGCGGCGACGTTCATCTCACGGACGACGGCCTCGTCGAGTCCGTAGTCGGCCTGGGCGATCCGCGTCGCGGTGAAGGTGTTCGTCGAGATGATGTCGGCGCCGGCATCGAGGTAGCCGGCGTGGATGGCCCGGACCGCGTCGGGCTGGGTCAACGACAGCAGGTCGTTGTCGCCCTTCAGGTCGCGCGGATGATCCCGGAACCGCTCGCCGCGGTGCGCCGCCTCATCGAAGGCGCGGGCCTGGAGCATCGTCCCCATGGCGCCATCGAGCACGAGGATCCGCTCGGAGAGGAGACCCACGAGCCGTGCCGACCGCGACGCTCGTGTCCACGGCGGGCCGTGACGGACGCCGGTTTCCGGCGTCGGGGTCGGCGGCGACAGGATCTTCGACACGGCTGCTCCGGCTTCGCGGTATGTACCGCGAAGGGACCGGACGCGGCGGCCACGGACGCCCTGGTCGTTCGAGGGATGCTCCGAAGGGAGTGTCCCTTATCTCGCAGGAGGACCCTGCCCGGAGTTGGCACCTTGCCGGCGTCGCGCCGGTAGGTTGTCGTGGCATCGACGGGCCGGTCCCTCCGCCACTCTGGATAAGCACTTCTTCGGTTGTGCGGGGATGATGCCGGACCTCCGGTCGGGTCGCAACCAGTCGAAGGTCCGGCGATCGAGTACCGTCCGGCAACGCCACCCGCGAACGAGCCACATGGCTTCAGCATCGATATCGGTGAGATCCTCAAGGAGGTCACCAAGCCGAAGCGCCGCACCACGCGCCGGTCGACGACCAGGGCCACAGACATGGATGCCGTGCGGCGAGCCATCCGCGCGGAGATGCCGACAGAGCGAGCATTCGAGCAGCTTGCCGAGGAGGTGGTCCGCCTCCGTTGGGCGAACGAGGAGCGGGCGGACAAGGTCGCCCGCAGCCTGCAGTCCCGAGCCGGACCGGGCGGGGTCAGGCGTCCCGCGAGAACCCGCGCAGATGTTCCTCGTCGTGGTCGGTCGCGAGGCGCAGAAGCCCGGCGACGTCCAGCTTCCCGTAGGTCGCGTGCTGTCCGGAGCGGCGCCAACCGCCCTCGTCGAGAGCGCGCACGGTGGCGACCGTCGCGGCCCGCAGTTCGGCGAACCGGGCCAGCACGCCGTCCAGCTCGAGGTCCGGCTCCCCCATCCACGGTCCAGGCTCGGTCCAGCCCCACGCCGGCCGATCGTGGACCGCGACGTCGACGAGCCGCGCCTGGTGGACGATCGTTTCGACGGCGATCAGGTGCCGGACGACCTGCTCCGGAGTCCACTCGCCCGCGATCGGCGGTCGGCTCGCGGCGTCGCGAGCGGCGGAGTCGACGACACCGGGAAACTCGGCAAACCGCCTGAGGAGCTCGACCCGGGCGCGACCTCCGCTGCGGTCCGCGATCGGCTTCGGGGCGGTCGTCACGCAGCCGCGCGAAGCTGCGCGAGCTTCGCCTGACGCCAGGTCTCGGTGGCCTCGACGGCGTTGAACAGGTACAGGTGGAAGCCCGAGACCTTCGCGGCCGGATCCGCGAGCGTCGGCGCGATCCCCTCGAGGAGGGCATCGGGTCGATAGAAGCCGCCGGATCGGACGAGACGTGCGACGAACCGCACGTTCTTCGCGAGGAACCGATGCGTGTCGGCCACCCCGATCCGTGCCGCCAGGGCCAGCAGCTTCTGCGGCTCGGCCACACCAGGGACACCGACGTGGACAGGGAGACCGACACCCTCGGCGCGTCGCGCCGCGATCCAGCTCGAGATCGCGTTCGGGTCGAAGCAGAGCTGGGTCGTCATGTAGGTCGCGAACTCGGCCTTGGCGTGAAGCGCCTCGAGGAGCGGCCCGTCGGCGATGAACGCGTGGCCCTGCGGATAGCACGGGATCCCGATCTCCCCGAAGGGATGGCCGACCTCGGCCAGCCCGCGCAGGAGCGCCAGGCCGTCGACGTAGGCACCAGGCTCCTTCTCGTCACCGCCGACCACGAACGCGCGATCGACCCCGGCATCCTGAAGCGCGGCGACCAGGTCGCACAGATGATCACGATCGCGGACCATGCGCGCCGACAGGTGGGGCACGACGACAAACCCGTCGGCTCGCAGCTGGGAGGCGAGCGCGACCGTCGCTTCGAGACCCTTGGTCGGCGACGCCGTCACCGACACGGTCGCGCCGGGCGGCAAGAGTGCAGCCTGGTCGAGCGCGTTCTTGAGCGGGATCAGCTCGAACGTCGGCGAACGCAGCAGCCCCGCCATGGCGTCGCGGGCGCTCGGTGACAGGCGGGCATGGCGGCGGAAGAGCACCGCTCAGACCTCGGAGTCGGGCATCGACGCCTTGCGGCGGATCATGAACTCCAGCAGCGCCTCGTCGGTCGCCTGGTCGAGCGGAGGCTCCTCGTACTCCGCGAGCATCCGCCTCCAGATCGCATTGGCCCGCTGGGCCGCGTCCAAGCCGCCGTCCTCGCTCCATGGCTCGATGGAATTGTTGTCGGCGACCTCGGAGCGATAGAACGCGGTCTCGAAGTTGGCCAGCGTATGGGCCGTGCCTAGGAAGTGCTGACCGGGCCCGTTGCCGCGGATCGCATCCAGCGCCTGGCC
>DATHTG010000389.1:0-3423 GCA_035463515.1 Candidatus Limnocylindrales bacterium | reverse complement strand
CGAAGCTTCTCGAGTTCACGGCGTCGTCACCCGCCGGTGGCAGCGCGACATCGACGACCACGATCGAGCCTGCGGGCGGAGGGACCGACTTCACGATCGAGGTCGACTACGAGTTGCCCGGCGGTTTCGTCGGCGGCATGGCCGACAAGTTGTTCGTGGAGCGAGCGATCGAGCGCGATGTCAAGCACTCGTTCGAGAACCTCAAGGCGATCTGCGAGGCCGAGGTCGCGGTTCCGGCCTGAAAGCAGGTCTAGCTGGGATCCTCCCAGCGGACGACGATCCGGCCCTGGACGCCGGGGAGGGGCAGGGACGTGGCCTCGAGTTCGACCGCTTCCCGTTCCCTCGTGGTGAGCCGGCGCCAGGGTCGGATCGAGACCTTCTCGTTCGCACGACGCCACGTGCCGACGACGTCGCCATCCAAGAGGAGGGCGCCCGGCCAGACGCGGGACGTCCACAGCTCCTCACGGTGGGCGGCGTCGGGGACCAGCAGCTCACGATCCGCGCCCCACAGCAGGAAGTAGGTATCGCCGCTCGGGAGCAGCCGTGCCGGCGCTGCCGGGGAAGGCATGGCGAGAAGCGTCGGTTCGTCGCGCGACAGGATCCATCCACCGCCGAGCGGTGTCCGAGCCGGTATCAACTCCCCGTTGAGCGCTTCGAAAGCTGCCCGTCCGCTGGCGTCGGAGATCCCCGCCCATCTCGCGAACGCGTTCGACGTGCTGGGAGCGAAGACATGCAGGTATCGACGGGCGAGGTCGATCCTGGCGTCCTGTGGTGAAACATCCGGCGCAGGAACCTCCCAGACCACCGGTGCTCTCGCGCCCTCCCAGCGGATCAGGAATCTCCCGGTCGGCGCGGCGTAGCGGATCGCATTACCGATCCCGAGCTCCTCGGCGATATCGCGATCGCGCATCCGCCGCCCGGCCAGGACCCCAGACATGCGGTCCGCGATGTCCTGCGCCTTACGCCGGCTCGGCCCGGGCTCATCGAGCCGCCCGAGCGTGAACGGCGCGACGGCGTCTGCTGGAACGACGTACACGCTGAACCGCGGGCCCCAGACCTGGACGAGTGATGGGTCCTCCCAGCTCGAGGGCTGGACATCGGTGACGCGCGCGTGCAGTGACAGCACGGCCGCCCGCGGCATGCTGTCGGTCAACCCCGCGCTCGCCGCCGTCCGCAGCGCCTCCGCACCGAAAGGCTGCCGCCCGTCGAGCGCGCTGACCCGTCGGCGGAAGGCGAGGATCTGTTCGCGGGTGAGGTCGAGTCGAGCCGTCACCCGGCGGCCACGGCCTCGACCTGGCCACACACCTTGAACGGCCCGTCGCCTTCGCCAGCGACGCCACCGCCCAGGTTCACGGTGTCGCCCTCACGCGCCAGCACGTTGAACCACTCGGCCACGATGAGCTTGCCGTCCTCGCGGCGGACCCAGTATTTCGACCAGTCGACGGCCGTGACGTCGCCGCTGGGTGCCTGGACCACGAGGGCTCCATCGCGCTCCACGAGCACGCCGCTGAGCAGCGCGGCAGGGCAACCCTGTGCGACCCGGCAGCCGCTCGTGGTGGCGGCCGCGATGACGAGGAGCACGATCCCGGCGCGTCCGAGGGAGATCGTCGCGCCCACCAGCCTGGGGTCAGCGCTCGAATGGGTGCAGGACGAGCTGGTGCCTCCCGCCGTTCGCATCGATCGCCACGATCGGCTCGCCGGCGTTCGCGACGTGGCGACCTCGTCGGTCGGTCACTTCGAAGCGGCCTCCGCGAAGTTGGCGGACGCGGATGTCCGGCTTCGGCCCACGAGACGGGACGACCCCGGTCACGGTCCGGGTCGCCGGGTCACGGATCACCTCCAGCCCCAGGCGCGACCCGCTCCCGAGATTGACGCTGTGCACGACGTCGACGACCGCCACGACGTACCCACGCGGTCGTCGGCGGTAGAACATCACGAACACCGCGAGCAACCCGGCAGCCAGCAGCGCGCCGAGGACGGCCAGGATCGGCTGGAGGATGGGATTGCATTCGAGCGCGGATCCGCACGGGAACACCGCAGGGGACACCGCGGATGCCGGGCTCACTCCGACGGAGTTCGTCGCGTACGCGCGGCAGATGTACTGCACGCCATTCCTGACGGGTATCTGCCCGGTCGGATCGGAGGCTCCGACCTGGACGGCCCACGTCCACGTGGCGCCGCCATCGTCGGAACACTCGTACCGGTATCCGGAAACGCCCGTCGAGGTGGCAGGCGTGACATCCAGTTGCAGCGAGCCGCTGGACGCCTGGACCGCGGGCACGCCCGGAGCATCCGGTGGCGCCAGCGGGGCGACCGCGTCCGTCGCCGCCGTCCAGCGCACCGACGACTCGGCGCCGACTGCCGTGACTTGGCACTCGTACGGAACGCCGTTCGTCAGTCCCTCGACGACTGCTTCGGTCTCGAGCGATCGCTCGTTCTTCGCCTCGATCCAGTCCCCGCCGCCGGTCCGGCAACGGGCTCGATAGTCGACGACCCGGTCGGACGTCGGGGTCGCGACCGGTGCCGTCCAACGCAGCTCGATCGCACCGTTCTGTGCGGAGAGCCGGATGCCTCGCACGGCGCCGACGATCGGCGCCGGAGCGGGAGGCGGAGGTGGCACCACCGTGAAGGTGCATGTCGCGTTCTGGAGGGCGACCGCGACGGCGTTCCCCGCGTCGGCCGGCGAATCGAACACGACCTGGGGCCAGTCGAAGGTCGTGCCGCTCACGCACGGGGGCATCTCCCTGACGACGCGCATACCGACGAGCCCGCGTTCGAGCGCCGGACGCTCCGCGGCGTCGAGACCCATTCCCACCGGCATCAGCGCGAACGGCGAGCGGCTCCCGAAGAGCCTCTCGCGAGTGACGCGAACCTGGCTTGCCGGCACCCCGCGAACGTCGTGTCTGCCGTCGGTGAACAGGATGAGCGCCGGGCGAACGGCATCCGCAGGGAGGTGCGTCGCCGCCCGGTCCATCGCGGCGACGTAGTTGGTATCGACGCCGATCCGCTTCGTGAGCGTCCGCCCCAGACCCGTCCGGTACGCGCGGGCGACCGACCTGAGGCAACTCGCGAACCTCGCGACGGCGGCGGGACTGCCGAGGAGCTTCAGCTCTGCGCAGCGAGGGTAGTCGGCGGCCCTGGAGGCGAACTGGACGATCGACACCGTCGTGTCGCCGACGATGAGATCGGCCGAGGTCTCGTCGACCCGATCCGCGATCCGATCGAGCGCGGCCGCGAACCGATTTCGGTCCGTCGGCTCGTCGAGGATCGACGCCGAGAAGTCGAGGACGATGACGACGTCGGAGGGATCCGGCGTCTCGGCCGCGAGTACGGGCGCGCCGGGTGCGCCGGGTGCGCCGATGAGCAGCGCCGCCATGACGGCCGTGACGGCGGCGCGGCTCCGCCGATCGAGACGACTCAAAC
>DATHTG010000388.1:0-7690 GCA_035463515.1 Candidatus Limnocylindrales bacterium | reverse complement strand
GACAAGGAGCTGTACGAGTTCGCGTACGCGGCGAGATATCTGCCGTCCTGGCTGTACGCGCCGATCGGCGGGTTGCGAGCCCTGTTCGGGGACGACGGGGCGTGACGACCGACCGCGTCGCGCTCCTGCGCGAGGACATCCTTGGGGGTCCCGCGGCCCTGGCCGAGTTGCTCGACGCGTATGCCGCGCCGGATGGGCCGCTCGAGGGCATCGGCCAGCCACCGGGACGGGTCGTCTTCACAGGTCTCGGCAGTTCCCGCTACGCCGCCACCATGGCCGCCGCGCTAGCTCGCTCTGCCGGGATCGCGGCGTGGGCGGAATACGCCTCGACGTCGTTGCCGACGCCACCCGCCCCGTCGCAGGTCGTCGTCGCGATCTCGGCATCGGGTGGGACACGCGAAGTCGTCGCGGCAGCGGAACGGGATCGCGCGACCGGCCGCCTGATCGCCGTGACGAATGACGAACGGTCCCCACTCGCCGCGTCCGCGAACGTCGTGCTTCCCCTTTTCGCCGGCCGCGAAGGATCTGGGATCGCAACGCGGACCTTCCGTGCGACCGTCGCCGTCCTGGCCATGCTCATCGAACGCTGGAGCGGTCGTGGTGACGTGCTCGGTGATCCCCGGAAGACACTCGACGCGCTTCGCGCGGTCCTGGACGGGAATCAGGCGTGGGTGAGTGACGCGACAGACCATCTCGATGGGGCACCCGCGATCGATGTCATGGGCGACGCTGCCGACAGCGCGCTCGTCCACCAGGGCGCGCTGATGCTGCGCGAGGCACCGCGATTGCCCGCGACCGGACACGACACCGCCGACTGGCTGCACACCGCCGTCTATCTCGCGTTCCCGGGCCACCGGGCGCTGGTGTTCCGTGGGTCCTCGGGAGACGAGGAGGTCGTGGACACGATCCGGCGACGTGGCGGCGAGACGATCGTCGTCGGAGCCTCGGCGCCCGGAGCGGCGCTCACGATCGACGCTCCGCAGCTCGACGGTGCGGCCGCCCGCGCCGTCGTCCTCTCGGTCATCGCCGAACTGCTCGCGCTCGAGCTGTGGGACCGTGCGTCAGCAGACGAGATCCCCGCTCCCGGCTAGCTGCCGAGTGCCGCTCGGACGTCGCCGATCCGCTCGATCGACTCGAAGTCGAACGGGTGGCGGAACACGAAGACGACTTCGTCGATCCCGATCCTGCGATAGCCCTCGATGTATCCGGCGACCTCGGCCGGCGCGCCACCCACCGTCAGGCCGCGGTCCGTCCCGTCCGACCCGACGCGTCCGAGCAGTCCGTGCTGCTCCGCGATCGACGTCCATGCCTCGACCGCCAGACGATGGGTATCGCGGACGACGCCGTGGATGGTGACCGTCCGTTCGATCTCGTCGAACGACCGCCCGACCTCCTCGCAGCGAGTGCGGAGCACGTCGCTGACCTCGGCGATGCGCTCCGGTGCGCCGTAGCCGTTCCACAGATCCGCGAATCGGGCGGTCGTCCGAAGCGTCTTGTTCGGCCCCGATCCTCCGATGAGGATCGGCAGCCGCTGCTGGATGGGACGGGGCTCGCACAGCGCTTCGTCGAACTCGAAGAACCGCCCACGATGAGTCACCCGCTCACCGTCGAGCAGGCGGCGGACGAGCATGGTCGCCTCGTCGAGCCGGTCGAGCCGCTCCCCGAAACCCGACCCGAAATCGATGCCGAACGCGTCGTGCTCCCGGCCGAACCAGCCACCGCCGAGGCCGAGGACCGCTCTCCCGCCTGACACGTGGTCGAGCGTCGTGGCGAGCTTGGCGATCAGCCCCGGGTTACGGAACGTCGTCGACGAGACGAGCAGCCCGAGCCTGACCCTTTCCGTCACGGACGCCGCGGCGTTCAGCGCTGCCCAGCCCTCGAGCTTCGCGTCTTCCCACGCGCCCTCGTCCGACAGCAGGTGGTCGTCGAGCCAGAGCGAGTCCCACCCGTAGCGTTCGACTGCGAGGCAGGCGTCGCGAAGGTCGTGCCATCCCGTCCTCTGGATCCAGAACGCGGCGCCGAACCGCACCCTCAGTCGTCCAACGTCGACAGGAAGCGGAAGACCGGGATCGCCTTGCGGTACGCGTCGGCGAGGATGTCCGGCAGGGCGGGGGAGTAGACCTCATCGTCCGACAACCGCCGGCCGAACACGATGTCCTTGTACCGGAACATGTCGGCGCGCGGATGATCGGCTGGATAGCCTTGCGGCACCCGCTTCAGGGTCTCGTGGCTCTCGACCGGCCCGAACTCCTCGAGGAAGGCGGGATCCTCGAGGGCCGCCCGGACGCGCTCCTCGTCGTCGACGATGGCCTGCCGGAATGCGTCGAGCCTGGACTTCGTCGCCTGCCACATCCCGCCGCCCGCGAAGTTGTTGCCCGGCTGGAGGTGGAAGTACGCGCCGTTGGCGTGCTCCGTGTGGGAGATCGCAGCGTCGGCGTCCCGGTCCGCAACCCAGGGGAAGCTCGCGCCGAGATGGGTCTTGTACGGCGACTTGTCCTTGGCGAACCGGGTGTCGCGGTAGATCCGGAAGATCGATCGCTTCGGATCGGCCTGCAACGGCACGCCCTTCGCCACAAGCGACTCGGCGAGCGCGGCGACCATGGCCTCCATCGGCTCCTTGAGGAGCGTCTCGTACTCGGTCTTGCGGGCCTGGAACCAGGCACGCTCGTTGTTCTGGGCGAGGTCTGCCAGGAAGTCGACGGCCTCCGGCCGGAAACCGGTGAAACGCTGGACATCGGCGACCATGGCGGGCACTCCTCGATCTCGAGCCGTCATCCTACGCGTCGTCGCTCGACCGACGGTCAACGACGTCTTCACCGCGGCTATCCTGCCGGTCGTGGACCACGTCGCCGAGATCACGCCCGACGTCCGCGACGCGATCCTCGCCCGGTACGCGAAACACGGCCGGAGGCTCGCCTTCCGACGCACGAGCGATCCGTATGCGGTGCTGGTCTCAGAGGTGATCGCCCAGCAGACCCAGGCGGAGCGAGCCGCTGCCCGCTGGGAGCGCTTCATGGCGCGGTTCCCGACGGTGGAGGTACTGGCCGCGGCTTCGCCCGCCGATGTCCTGCGCGAGTGGCAGGGGCTCGGCTACGACCGTCGTGGGCTGGCACTCTGGCGGGCCGCCGGCGTCATCGCAGAGCGATACGGCGGGCGGGTCCCCGCGTCGATCGACGCGCTGGAGGCATTGCCCGGCGTCGGCCCATACACGGCGCGCGCGGTCGGTGCGATCGCGTTCGGCCTGCCCGTCGGGGCGGTCGACGTCAACGTTCGGCGCGTCGTCAGCCGCGTCCTTGGCGGTAAGGGCGGCCTCTCGACCACGGAAGTCCAGAGGACGGCCGACGCGATCGCCTCCTCGACCGATCCGGCCACGTGGACGCACGCCGTCATGGATTTCGGTGCGACGGTCTGCCGGCCGCGCGATCCCCGATGCGACGACTGCCCGATCCGCACGAAGTGCGCGATGGCGACGACCGGGACCGGCAGGCCCGACGCAAGCGCGCGTGCGACCCGACCCGCCGCGCCCTTCCACGCGACGAACCGCTGGCTTCGGGGCCACATCCTCGATCGACTTCGCCAGGCGTCCGACGATGCCTGGGTGGCCCTTGACGGCCCCATCGGCCTCCACGAGCTCGACCGCGTGCGTCGCGCGGCCGCGGCACTCGCCGCCGACGGGATGATCGAGATCCGCTCGCACGGCGTCGACGTCCAAGCCCGACTCGCGACCCACTGAAGGACCGCGTCGGTCGGCTACCCTTGAGCGGCCATGCCGACAAGCGCGGCGGCGAACGGCGCCGGGACGGCCCCGCTCCCCGCTGATGACCCCACGCTCTTCGAGCTCGACCTACGCGGGCTCCGCCATCGTTGGGCTGACCGGGCCGCCCTCGCGCCCATCGGCGCGGAGGCGATGCGCGGCGCGGACCGTCGCGCCCAGGCGCTCGGCACCACCGAGGACCGGCTCATGGAGCACGCCGGCACGGCCGTCGCGGCGGCCGTCAAGGCACTCGCCGCCGATACCGAGCGGTGGGGCAAGGGCCCGATCGTGATCCTCGCCGGTCCCGGCAACAACGGCGGCGATGGGTATGTCGCGGCTCGACGGCTCGCGCTCAACGGTGGTCGGGTGGTCGTCGCGGTGGTCGCGAGCGAGGCTCGGCCTCGGAATGCCGCGTCAGCGAGGAACTGGGATCGGATCGCGAACGACCGCGGCATCGCGAAGGTGCACACGCCAGTCGCCCGGGACGTGGCGGTATTCGGGCAGGGCATCGACAAGGCAGCCGTGATCGTCGACTCGCTACTTGGCACCGGCGTCCGTGGCCCGTTGCGCGAGCCCATCCGCACCGCCGTCGAGATCGTCGAGAGGGCGCATCGCGCGGGCATCCCGGTCGTCGCGGTCGACACTCCGACCGCTGTCGACCTCTCGAGCGGCGAGCCGTCCGAGCCGGCGGTCGTGGCCGATCTCACCGTCACGTTCCACCGGCCCAAGACCGGTCTTCTCACGAGACGGGGAGCCGCCCACGCGGGCCGCGTGCTCGTCGCCCCGATCGGCATCCCGCTTGACGCCGACCGTGGTTGAGTCCGGCGCGCCCCGGCCGCAACCGGGCTGGCCGCAGGTCGCGCTCGTGGCGGCGAGTGTCGTGGTCGTGGTGCTCGGTGCCGCGCTGGTCACGGGCCTCCTGCCCGACCCGATCCGGCGCGCCATCTACGACGGTCCCGTGCTCATCGGCGTCCTGATCGTCGGGACGGCGTGGCTGCTCTGGCGCATCGCCCACGGGCGACCCATAGACCCAGACCGATGACGGGCCTGGCCTCGCTGCCGGGATCCGGTACCACCCCCCTGGAACGCCGCTCGATCGACCTCGGGCGCCTGGTCCACACGACCTGGGACGTCGTGATCGTGGGCGGCGGCGTGGTCGGGTCAGGAGCGCTCCTCGACGCGGCGTCCCGCGGTCTGACGGCCGCGCTGATCGAGAAGGACGACATCGCCGCTGGGACGTCGTCGCGGTCGTCGCGTCTCATCCACGGCGGCCTTCGCTACCTCGAGCAGATCCATCTGCCGTTGGTCCGTGAGGCGCTCGCCGAACGGCGCCGCCTGCTGCGGAACGCGCCGCACCTCGTCGCGCTGGAGCCGCAACTCTTCCCGGTATATGGGCTGCCCTTCATCCACAAGGCTTTCTACGACGCGGGTCTGACGCTCTACGACATCCTCGGCGCGCGACACGACGGCGGATGGCACCGACGGCTGGACGTCAAGGGTGCGACGGCGATCTGGCCGTCGCTCCGTCGACAAGGGTTGCGTGGCGGGTTGCTCTATCACGACGGCGTCGAGGACGACGCTCGCTTCGCGCTTGCGGTCCTGCGCACCGCGCTGGCTTCGGACGCATCACCGATCGCCGTGACGCGCGTCCGGGCGACGGGTCTCACGTCGGGCGCGCCGTCGGAGCGACTGCGGACCCTCCATGCACACGACGTCGCCGGAGACGTCGATATCGATATCCGGGCGCGCGCGATCGTCGATGCGACAGGCGTCTGGGCGGCGGAGGCGGAGCACCCGTTCGCGAGCCCGTCGATGCGCCTGCGTCCGAGTCGAGGGGCGCATCTGGTCGTGCCGCGCGAGCGGATCCCGGGCACGACCGGGCTGACGATCCGGGTTCCGGGCAAGGTCGTGTTCTTCATACCGTGGCCCGACCACTGGCTGATCGGGACGACGGACGCGCCGTACGACGGGCCGCCGGACCGGGTGAGCGCGAGCGCGGGCGAGGTCGACGAGCTGCTGGCGACGGTGAACGCGACGCTCGACGTGGACCTGACGCGCGACGACATCGTCGGCACGTATGCGGGCCTGCGCCCGCTCATCGCACCGTCGGGTGGGTCCACGGTCAAGGCGTCTCGCGAGCACCGGATCACGGCCGAAGCGAACGGCGTGGTCCGCGTGGCGGGCGGCAAGTACACGACGTATCGCGTGATGGCCCGTGACGTGATCGATGCCGCGCTCGGCAGTGCGGCCGCGAGCGAACGACCGAGCACCACTGCGGACATGCCGGTCATCGGTGCGGCGGACGAGGTCACGAGGGAGGGCATCGCTCGGGCGCTTGACGAGGGCCATCCCGCCATCCCCGCCGCACACCCCGAGGCGGCGTCCCGGCTCGCACAGCGTCACGGGACCGAGGCCCCTGCCGTCGCCGCTCTGGGTGAGCGCTTCGATCTGCTCCGGCCGCTCGTAGCCGGACGCCCGTTCCTCGAGGCCGAGGTCGTCTGGGCCGTGCACAACGAGCTGGCACTGTCGGTCGACGACGTCCTCTCCCGACGGTTGCGGCTCAGCCCGGAGCTCGGGGAGGCGCGCGCCGCTGCTGCGGACCGGGTCGCGTCGATCATGGCTCGCGAGCTCGGCTGGGACGAAGGTGAGTGCGAGCGCCAGCGCGACGCGTATCTCGATAGCGCGAACCGCGAGTACGCTGTGCCGGGACGCGTCTGATCACCGAGGGGCCGCCGATGGACGATCTCGCCCGCACGTTCTTCGATCTCCTGTATGACCAGCGAGTCCCGATCGCGATCGCGACGGCGTGCGCGGTCGTCCTCGCCGCCCTGGTCGCATGGCGAAAGGGCTGGCTCGCCTCGGCCCGCCGTCATCCGCGACGCAGCGGCTTGGTCCTCGCGTTGGCCGTCGCGGTCGGCGCCCCGCTTACCTGGTACCTGGCGTCGCCGATCTGGATCCGCACCGCGCTCATCGAGCCCGGCCCGACCGATGCGCCCGCGAGCCCGGCCGCCTCGGTCGCGACGGTGCCGAGCGAGTCGGCGAGCGCCAGTGACCCCGCCCCCTCGACCTCGCCCATGGATCCACTCCCGACCGAGAGCCCGTTCGTCCCGAAGACCGTGGCGATGGGCGAGTTCGCCGGTACGGACGATTTCCACTTCGGCCGCGGGACGGCCTCGCTCATCGAGGTCGAGTCTGGTCGATACCACCTCAGGCTCGAGGACTTCAGCGTCAGGAATGGCCCCGACCTGTACGTGTATCTATCCACCGACGCCGACGACTACGCAGACGATGCTCTGGAACTGGGACGGCTCAAGGCGACCGACGGATCGTTCGGCTATGACGTTCCGAAGGGCACCGACGTCGGCCGATTCCGGAGTGCCATCATCTGGTGCAAGCAGTTCAGTCATCTGTTCGCGGTCGCGCCGTTCTGAGCCGAAAGTCGGGGGTGTACAACCCCCGCACGAGCGCGTAGCATCCCGCTGTCAAACGCCACGGCAGCGGCCGTGGCCACAAACGTAGCTCGACGCACTCGGACTCCTCTCACGGCTGACGCGAGAAACCCGATGGGATCGCGCCGGCTACCGAGAGGAGTTTCGTTTTCGTGTACAGCGACAAGAATCTGGCCTGTGCGGACTGTGGACAGGAATTCGTGTTCACCGCCTCCGAGCAGGACTTCTACGCGCAGCGTGGCTTCACCGAGCCCCGCCGCTGCCCGTCGTGCCGTGCCAGCCGCAAGGCTGCCCGGAACAGCGACGGCGGTGGTGGTAGCAGCTCGTATGGCAGCTACGGTGCCGGTGGCGGCTACTCGGCCGGTGGGTCGGGTGGCGGCTATGGCGGCGGCGGCGGTGGTGGCGGCCGGCGCGGTGGCGGCGGCTACGGCGGCGGCCGGGACCGCTGGTAATCGCACCGCACCCGTGGCCTCTTGGCCCATGCTGT
>DATHTG010000387.1:0-6546 GCA_035463515.1 Candidatus Limnocylindrales bacterium | reverse complement strand
TCGTCGAGACCGTCGTTCGAACGACACCGTCGGCATCGGCCGTTGCGCGTGTGTCAGCGGGCGTACATCCGATGCCGCTCCGGGACATCGGCGAGGCGTCGGTCCCTCGGCTCCCGACGTCGATCGCCGAGCTCGACCGCGTGCTCGGTGGGGGCGTCGTCCCAGGCTCGCTGATCCTCCTCGGCGGCGAGCCGGGGATCGGCAAGTCGACGCTCCTCCTCCAGGCAGCCGCCGGCGTCGACCGACCCGTCATCTACGCGACCGGCGAGGAGTCCGCCGCCCAGGTCCGGCTCCGCGCCGAGCGGCTCGGCCTACTCGATGCAGCGGCCGGCTCGGCGATCGAGGTGCTCGCCGAGCGTGACATAGGCCGGATCGTCGAGGTCGCCCGAACGGAGCGACCCGCGCTGCTCGTCGTCGACTCGATCCAGACCGCGACGATCGACGAGCTCGATGGTGCGGCCGGCAGTGTCGGCCAGGTCCGCGAGTCGACCGTCCGGCTGATGGAATTCGCCAAGGGCGAGGGCGTCGCGGTCGTGCTCGTCGGCCACGTCACGAAGGACGGCTCGATCGCCGGCCCCAAGACGATGGAGCACCTCGTCGATGCCGTCGTGACCCTCGAGGGTGAGCGGTTCGCGGCGCTCCGGCTCGTCCGCTCCACGAAGAACCGGTTCGGGTCCACGGACGAGGTCGGTGTGTTCGAGATGGCGGGAGACGGGCTGCGCGAGGTCAGTGACCCAGCTAGAGCGTTCCTCGCAGATCACGTCGATGCCGCGCCGGGAAGCGTCGTCGCCCCGACGATGGAGGGGAGCCGCCCGCTTCTCGTCGAGGTCCAGGCGCTCGTGTCCGCCGCGGGCTACGGCACGCCTGCCCGAAAGGCCAGCGGGATCGATCCCAATCGACTCGGACTGCTCGTCGCTGTCCTTGGTCGCCGTGCGGGCATCGGACTCGCCGGACATGACGTCTTTGCGAACCTCGCCGGCGGTCTCGCGGTCGCCGAGCCCGGCCTGGACCTTCCGGTCGCGCTCGCCCTCGCGTCCTCGCTGCGCGACCGGCCGGTCGCCGAGAACGCGGTGGCGATCGGCGAGGTCGGTCTCCTCGGCGAGCTCCGGACCGTGGCTGGGATCGAGCGTCGGCTCCGTGAGGCCGCACGGCTCGGATTCGGCACCGCGATCGTGCCGCGACCAGGTCGTGGGACACGGACGACCGAGGTCGCTGGGCTCGAGATCATCGAGGTCGGGACGCTCCGCGACGCCATCGCTGTCGCGCTCGGCGAGGGTCCGCGGGCTCGTGGCGATGCCGTTCCGGCGATGCTAGGCTGACGAGCCGTCCGGGGCGTCGCCGGGTGGATAACCCGGAAGATCCACCGAGGTCCGCTGCTTGATCCGCTATATCCGTCTACTGGGCGCTGCGCTCGGCGGGCTCGTGGGGTTGGTGCTCGCGACGACCGGCGAAGGGCTGTTCAAGGACGCCAGCTACGCCGGCTTCCTGCTGGCGGCGTGGGTCGTCGCCTGGGTCGTCGTCGGGTTTGCGATCCTGCCATACCTGACGCTCGTCCCGGCCACCTGGCTGATCTCGCGAGTCGAGGATCTGTCCACCGCGGAGTTCGTGACGGCGGTGGTCGGCCTGACGCTCGGCCTGTTGATGGGCCTTCTCCTCGGCGTCCCACTCGCGAACCTGCCCCCGCCGTGGGGCGATGCCCTCCCGTTGGGCGTATCGCTCTTCCTCGGCCTGGGGATGCTCGGGCTCACCGTCGCAAAGCGCCGTGACCTGATCATGGCTTCGCAGGCTGTCGGGCTGCTGCGGCGATCCGACGATGCCAGGGCGGAGGCGCGCTTCGGGGAGCCCCGCATCGTCGTCGACACCTCCGCGATCATCGACGGCCGCATCGCCGAGATCGTCGAATCAGGATTCATCTATGGCACGCTCGTCGTGCCGCGCTTCGTCCTGGACGAGCTGCAGCACATCGCCGATAGCTCGGACACCCTTCGGCGGAATCGCGGTCGACGGGGCCTCGAGATCCTCAATCGGATGCAGAAGGAGCCTGGCACGCCGGTCGAGATCGTCGAGGACGCCGTCCCGTCGGAGTCCGAGGTCGACGCCAAGCTCGTCGCGCTGGCGCGAGCGCGGAGCGGCGTGATCCTCACCAACGATTTCAACCTCAACCGGGTCGCCGAGCTCCAGGGCGTCCGGGTCATGAACATCAACTCGCTGGCGAACGCCGTGAAGCCGGCCGTCCTTCCCGGTGAAGAGCTGCGAGTCCGGGTCATCCAGGAGGGCAAGGAGGCTGGCCAAGGCGTCGGCTTCCTCGATGACGGCACGATGATCGTCGTGGAGGGTGGCGCCCGCCATATCGACAAGGACCTCGATGTCGCGGTCACGCGGGTGCTGCAGACCGTCGCCGGGCGGATGATCTTCGCGCAGCCTCGTCTCGATTCGTCGTCCTCCGGTTGATGGCTCGCGGGAGCGTCGCCTCGACCGTCGGAGGGCGAGTGTCAGGTCGGCATTGACGGTGGCACCGGGCGCCCCGGCCGACGCGATCGTGGTCGCCGCCGGCGGATCGACGCGGATGGACGGCGTCGACAAGCTGCTCGTGAGGATCGGCGACCGGCCGCTGCTCGCCCATACCATCGGCGCGTTGGCCGCCTCGGATGCCGTCGGTGCGATCGTCGTCGTGACGAGCGGCGAACGGCAGCACGTGCTCGTGACGGGCGGTTGGGCACGACCCGACCGCGTGACGTTCGTCGAGGGCGGTGACCGCCGACAGGACTCCGTGCGGGCGGGCTTCCAGGCGCTCGAAGCGGCGAGCGATGACCCAGCAGGGCATCGGGTCGTCCTCGTCCATGACGGCGCCCGGCCGGCCGTCTCGCAACAGGTCATCGACGCTGTCATCGCCGCCACGGCACGACATGGCGCGGCGATCCCCGGCCTCGCCGTTGGGGAGACCGTGAAGCGGGTCAGCGGCGGCCTCGTGGAGACGACGGTCGACCGGACCGACCTCGTCGCCGCACAGACACCGCAGGGCGCGCAACGGCGATTGCTGCGAGATGCCCTTGCCTCGTCGATCTCCCGCGCCGGCACATGGACGGACGAGGCTGCGCTCCTCGAGGCTTGTAGGATTCCCGTCCATGTCGTCCCCGGCGATCCAGCGAACCTCAAGGTGACGGTTCCGGCCGATCTCGATCGTGCCGCTTCGCTGCTCATCCCGAACCTCGACCGGCGGATCGGCGTGGGGCGGGATCTTCACCCGTTCGGGCCGGGCGAGCCGCTGCGCCTCGGCGGCATCGAGATCGCCGGCGCACCGCGGCTGTACGGCCATTCGGACGGGGACGTCGCGCTCCACGCCGTCGCCGACGCGCTCCTCGGGGCGGCGTCGCTCGGTGACCTCGGCCGACTGTTCCCAGCCGGGCCGGACACGCCCGCGGGTATCGACAGTGGATCGCTGCTCGGGTCCGTCATCTCGACGCTCGCCGATGCCGGCTGGCGTCCTATCAACGTCGACCTGACGATCGTCGCGGCGAGACCGCGCCTCGCGGACCTGCTCGACCCGATGCGGACGGCCATCGCGACCACGCTCGGCCTGCCAGCCGGTGCCGTCAGCGTCAAGGCGTCGACGGGCAATCTCGACGGCGCCGAGGGGGCCGGCCGGGCGATATCCGCGTTCGCCGTCGCGACGATCGAGGCGACGCGATGACCGACGTCCGCCTGCACGACACGCTCTCGGGCGAGACGCGATCGCTCGTGCCGCTCGACGGCGAGACGGTTCGGATCTACTCGTGCGGGCCGACCGTGTACGGCCCGGCCCACATCGGCAACTTCCGGTCCTTCCTGTTCGCGGACCTCCTCGTTCGCCACCTCCGCTGGCGCGGCTACGACGTCCGATGGGTGATGAACATCACGGACATCGACGACAAGATCATCAAGGGGGCGGCGGCCGCCGGCGAGACCATCGGGGAGCTTGCCGAGCGCTACCTCGATCGGTTCCTGGCGGACGCGGGATCGCTTCGGATGACGCGACCAGACGTCCTGCCACGCGCCACCGAGCACATCGAGGAGATCGTGTCGCTCATCGAGACGCTCCTGCAGCGGGGGCACGCCTACCGGACCGACGACGGCTCGATCTTCTTCCGGATCGCGTCTTGGCCGGCGTATGGCCGCCTGGCTCGGCTCGATCCCGAAGGGATGCGGACCGGTGAGCGTGTCGAGGCCGACGAGTACGCCAAGGACGACGTTCGGGACTTCGCGCTGTGGAAAGGCCCGAAGGCCGAGGAGCCGTCGTGGGAGACACGGATCGGCGAGGGCCGGCCCGGGTGGCATATCGAGTGCTCCGCGATGAGCATGGCGCACCTCGGACGATCGTTCGACATCCACACGGGCGGTGTCGACCTCGTCTTCCCGCATCACGAGGACGAGATCGCCCAGAGCGAGGCGGCGACCGGCGTCACGTTCGTCCAGACGTGGCTCCATTGCGCGCACCTCCGCTCGAGCGGCTCGAAGATGGCCAAGTCGACGGGGAACATCGCTCGGGTCGGCGACCTGCTCGAGGCCGGTGTCTCGGCGCGCGCATTGCGGTACGCCTTGCTCGCCGTCCATTACCGGGCCGGCCTCGACTATTCCGATGCGTCGCTTGCCGCGGCCGGCGCGGCGCTGACTCGCCTGGACACGCTCGTCCTGGCGCTGGAGCAGTACCGCGAGGTCGGCGCGGGCGACCCGGAGCTGGACGGCGCGCTCGAGGCTGCCCGCGACGAATTCGGCGCGGCACTCGACGATGACCTGAACGCCTCGGCGGCGCTCGCCGCGGTGTTCGACCTCGTGCGCGACGTCAACCGCCGCATCGAAGCGCGTTCGATGTCGACCGACGATGCCGCCCGGACCCTCGCGGCGCTGCGTGACCTGGATCGCGTCCTGGGGGTCCTTCCGGAGCCCGTCGCCGAGGCCCTCGACGGCGAGTTGCAGGCGATGCTCGATGCCCGAGCCGCGGCACGCGCGGCTCGTGATTGGGGGGAATCCGACCGACTCCGCGACATCCTTGCCGACCGTGGTGTCGCGGTCGAGGACACGCGCGACGGCCAGCGCTGGCGGCGGATCGCCGAACCGACCCGTGGCTGATCGACGTCCCGACGACCGTCGACGCCCGGGCGGCAAGGGACGGGGTGGGCCGCGGCGCGATGGGCCTGGCCGGACCGGGCCGGACCGGCCAGGCGATCGACCGCGACGTGGACCCGGCGGGCCGCGTGACGACCAGCGCCCGAGAGATGACCGGTCGTGGCAGGGTGGCCCGCCGGACGACCGATCTCGCCGCCCATGGACCCCCGGGCCACGCCGGGATGACCGCCCGTATCGGCCGCCCGGGCCGAGGCGCTGGGAGGACCGTCCGCCGCGACCCCCGGGGCCGCCACGTCCCCCGGGACAGATGGGATCGGAGCCGGAAGATCGTCCGTTCGAGCGGCGCGTGCGTCGGTTCGAGGGAACGGATCGCGGTCGTGACCCCGGACCGCCGGACCGCCGACCAGCATACGGTCGCGATCGGGACGTCGACCGCCGACCAGCATATGGTCGCGATCGGGACGCCGACCGCCGACCAGCGTATGGTCGCGATCGGGACGCCGACCGGCGACCAGGGTATGGTCGCGATCGCTTTCCGGACCGCCGGCCACCAGTCGGACGCGACCGCGAGGCGGATCGACGACCGCCATCGGGACGCGACCGCGAGGCGGATCGACGACCTGACGCGTTCAGGCCGCCGCCCCAGCGCTGGCACGAACCGGCGTTGGCGCCGCCCGACGCGCTCGGGCCCGACGAGGAGCTCATCGCCGGACGCCGCCCCGTCGAAGAGGCGTTCGTGGCACGTCGGCCGGCGGTCCGGCTGCTCGTCGTCCCGCAGCGTCGGGCGGCGCTCGAGAAGCTCGTCCTCCATGCGACGAACCTGCGGATCCCGATCGTCGAGGTCGAGGGCGGATCCCTGACGGCGCTCGCTGGCTTCGACGGCCACCAGGGCATCGCCCTCGTGGTCGAGCCGCGGCGCTTCGCGACCCTCGACGACATCCTCGCCCGCGCGACAGAGCGGGCCGAGCCGCCATTCATCCTCGTCCTCGACTCGCTCGAGGACCCGCACAACGTCGGGTCGTTGCTGAGAAGCGCGGAGGGCGCGGGGGTCCACGGTGTGATCTTCCCGACGCATCGACAGGCGCCGCTGAGCCCGTCTGCGGTCAAGGCGTCCGCAGGTGCGGTCGAGCACCTGCTGCTCCATCCCGCCGATGACCTGCCGGCCGCACTGACGGATCTGCGCGCGCGGGGCGTGCGCATCGTCGGCGCGGATGGTGAGGCGCCGCTGACCGCGCGGGAAACGGACCTCCGTGGTCCGTTGGCGCTCGTCGTCGGGAGCGAGGGTCAGGGTCTCGGACCGGCGGTCCGACGGCGGGCGGACGCCTTCATGCGCATCCCGATGAAGGGCGCCGTCGGGTCGCTCAACGCGGCGGTCGCCGGCTCGATCCTCCTTTTCGAGGCGCTCGCCCAACGCGACAGCGGCGCGGTCGCCGTCGACGAGCC
>DATHTG010000386.1:0-3301 GCA_035463515.1 Candidatus Limnocylindrales bacterium | reverse complement strand
CCGGGTCGCGGTGGACGTCGAAGGCGGGATCGGTCGTGACGACAAGACGTTCGGCCTGACCACCGCGCGGCAACCACCCGTGCTCGAGGCCATGGTCGCCGAGATAGTCGACACCCCCGACGCGGACCCTCGCGGCGACATCGGCGACGATGCGGCCGGTCAGAACGGCGATCTGGAGGCGCTCGGGTCGGGTGGTCGAGAGACCACCGAGTCGCCGGAGGGCGCGTTGGGCAAGCGGTTCGATACGCGCGACCGCGGGGTCGCGCGACCCGACGGCCAGCGTGCCGTCGAAGTCGATCACGAGGAGGAGTGGTGGCGGCGCATTGACGAGGGAGGCGATGGCTTCTTCGATCTCGGGCGGCGTCGACACCGCGCCAGCCGGCGAGGTGGCGGCGGCCGTCGTCAAGGCTGGACGTCGACCCCCGGCATGATCGTGCGCAAGCCGCGCGCCATGATGTCGGGCCCGATCCCGCCGAGCGCCCCGTCGCGGATCACGCCCTCCTTGTCGATCCAGAAATGGACCGGCAGCGCGACGGCATCCCACCGTGCCGAGACCGACCCGTCGCTGTCGAGGCCGAGCGGGAACGTGGCATCGAGCTGCTCGGCGAAGGCGGCGACCGTGCCCTCGTCCTCCTTGACGTCGACCGCGATGATCACCAGCCCGTCGTCCGCGTAGCGGGCGAGGAACGCGTTCATCCGCGGGAACTCGTCGACGCACGGCGGGCAGTACGTGCCCATGAAGTTGACCCATACCGGGCTTCCCTTGAGCTTCGTGAGGTCGATCGTCCCGCCACCGACCTGCGGCACGACCAGCGCCGGCGCGGGCTCGCCGACGTGGAACGCGCCAGCCGCGCCCTCGGATCCGCCGGTCCCGGACGGCGACGCTGCCGCCGACGCCGAGGTCGAGGCGGACGCGGACGGCGAGGACCCAGGCGTCGGCTCGACGGCGAGTGACGCGGATGGCGGTGGGGTCGGCGCCGCGCCGGGCACCGGGGCGAGGAACAGGATCCCCCCGAGGACCAGCGCCGCGGCCGCGATGCCGGTGAGCAGACCGGCGACGATCGACAGTCGGGGCCACATGTTGGCGCGGAGGGTACCAGTACGGACGCCCCGGGGCGCTTCCGCTCACCCCACAGTACGATTCGGGTCCCATGAGCGGCCCGACAGAAGAACTCCGTACCCGCGTGCTCCCGGCGCTGCTGACGGCGTTCGGGGTCACGATCCTGTCCGCCGGGCTGCTGACATACACCGTGCCGGTGCCGGCCGGCTCCGGACCGCCGCCCGGCACGTCCCCGGACCCGTCCGCCGCGGTGGTCCCGACACCCACGCCGCTCATCACGCTGCCGCCGATCGGGACGCCCCGACCGACGCCGACGCCGGAGCCGACCGCGACGCCGCCGCCGAAGGACCGCGTCGCTACCCGGATCCGCATCCGCGACATGCGCATCGACCTCGCCATCGTGAAAGGCAATGCGGGCTACCCGTTCTGCAACGTCGCGATGTACCTGCCCCAGTTGTCGCAGCCCGGGTTCGGCAAGGCGACGTACCTCTACGCCCACGCTCGCGAGGGCATGTTCCTCCCGCTGCTGCGCACGAAGGGCTTCGAGCAGCGCGGCAAGATCGTCGAGGTCTGGACGAGTGACGACTGGCTGTACCGCTACGAGATCACGAAGGTCCGGCGGGACCAGCCGTACCAGACCGGACTCGACGAACCCTCGAGGGCCAAGACCGAGCAGCTCTGGATGCAGACGTCACAGGGGCCGGACCGCACCTACGGCTACACGCAGGTCATCGCGATGCCGATCGATTCCAAGCCCTCGAGCCATGCAGCAGCGCACCCGAAGGCACGCCCGGTCGACTGCGGCTAGCGGGCCCCTCGCGCGGCCCTAGATCCAGCCGATCCGGCGCAGGACGAGGGCGGCGCCCGTCGCGCCGATGAGGGTGAGGGCGGTGATCGTCCAGAAGCCGCCCGGCTCGCCACCGGCCAGCGCGGTCCCCGCCTCGCTCATCCCGAAGATCCCGGCGACCGCCCCGATCCCGGCCACGATCACCGTGACGCCCGTCAGACGCTTCATGATCACCGAGAGGTTGTTGTTGACCTGGGTCAGGTACACGTCGAGCGTCGACGCGGCGAGCTCCCGATAGTTGTCGAGCTCGTCCGTCAGCCGGATGACGTGGTCGTAGATGTCACGGAAGTAGATCGTCTCCTCGGGGTCGATCAATGCCAGTTCGCGATTGGTCAACTGGTTCAACACCTCTCGCGTCGGGCTCGCGGCGCGGCGGACGTCGACGAGCTCGCGCTTCAGCGCGAAGAGCCGCTCGAGCGTCCGCGGGTTCGCCTCGCGCATCACCGCATCCTGGACCTCGTCGATCGCGTCGCCCAGCCGGTCCGCGTACGGGAAGTAGCCGTCGACGATGTCGTCGCCGATCGCCCAGAGCAGGTGGTCGGGTCCGTGCCGGAGGATCGGCGCGACCCCGTCCCGGAGGTGATGCGATACGAAGGGGTCCCACGTCACGTCGTGGACCGTCAGCAGGTAGCCGAGGCCCAGGACGAGGTCGACCTCGTTCACGACGACCGTCTGCTCGCGGTCGAGGGCGAACAGGACGATATGGACGACCCCATCCGTCGACTCGATCTTGGCCCGCTGGTTGCCCTCGAGGACATCCTCGACGATGAGCGGGTGGAGCCCGAGCACCCGGCCCACCGCCTCGACCTGATGAGCGGACGGGGCGGCGAGATCGACCCACACCGATGACTCCGGCTGACCCAGCAAGCCGGGCAGGGCCTTCAGCGCGGCCTCGCCCTCGTAGTCGCGAGCGGTCCCATCGACGACGGTGGAGACCCGGATCCGTCCCGGGCCTCCCTTGGAGGTCGGCGAGCGACGACGTGTGACCGGCTCACCGGATCGGCCGGCGGTCGGATCAGAGGATGAGCCCGGGGTCCGTGGCGCCATCGCTGGGGAGCATACGCGCGGCCGCGCGCCGCCGCGTCGTGCCGCCGAGCAGGAGCGCGGGCGGTACGGCGGCGATCGTCACCACCGCCGCCACGACGTACAGCCCGACCATGATCGAGGCGGCCTCGCGCGACGCCCACGACTCGAGCGCCTCGACGACGAGCGGGTCCTTCAGCGGGCGGTCCTGGAGGCTCCCGGGGATATAGGCAAGGTACGCGTCGGGCGTGGCGTAGACCTGGGCAGACAGCCGGTCGATCGTCGTCGATCCGTAGGCGGTCAGGACCGCCAGTCCCACGGCCATCCCGAGCATCCGGGCGACCGTCACGACCGACGACGCGGCGCCGAAT
>DATHTG010000385.1:0-7890 GCA_035463515.1 Candidatus Limnocylindrales bacterium | reverse complement strand
CGAGAAGCTCGGCATCCCGGAGGCGGAGCGCAAGTTCCTCGCCGGGGTCGGCGCCCAGTACGACTCCGAGGTCGTCTACCACTCCGTGCGCGAGGAGCTCAGCAAGATCGGCGTGGTCTTCATGGGCACGGACCAGGCGATGAAGGAGTACCCGGAGATCTTCCGGAAGCACTTCGGCACGGTCGTCCCGCCCGAGGACAACAAGTTCGCCGCGCTGAACAGCGCGGTCTGGTCAGGCGGGTCGTTCGTCTACGTCCCGAAGGGTGTCGAGGTCCCGCTGCCGCTCCAGGCGTACTTCCGCATCAACGGCGAGAACACCGGGCAGTTCGAGCGGACGTTGATCGTCGTCGAGGAGGGCGCGAAGGTCCACTACATCGAGGGCTGCACCGCGCCGATCTACGCCACTGACTCGCTCCACGCTGCGGTCGTCGAGGTGGTGGCCCTACCCGGCGCGAAGGTCCGCTACACGACGATCCAGAACTGGTCGAACGACGTCTACAACCTCGTGACCAAGCGCGCCCATGCGTACGAGAACTCGACGGTCGAGTGGATCGACGCGAACACCGGCTCCAAGAAGACCGTCAAGTTCCCGGCGATCTATCTGCGTGGCGAGGGCGCCACTGCCGACATCATCTCGGTCGCCGTGGCCGGCAAGGGCCAGCACCAGGACACCGGTGCAAAGGCGATCCACCTGGCACCGAACACGCGCTCCCGGATCGTGTCGAAGTCGGTCTCCAAGGATGGCGGGCGCGCCACCTACCGCGGCCAGCTCAAGGTCTCGCCGGGGGCCACGAACGTGGTGGCCAGCGTCCGCTGCGACGCGCTGATGCTCGACGACATCAGCAGGAGCGACACGTACCCCTACATCGATATCCAGGAAGACGACACGACGATGACCCACGAGGCCACGGTCGGGAAGATCAGCGCGGATCAGGTCTTCTATCTGATGAGCCGCGGCCTCACGGAGAACGAGGCCCAGAACCTCATCGTCCAGGGCTTCCTCGAGGTGTTCACGAAGGAACTGCCGATGGAGTACGCCATCGAGTTCAACCGGCTCGTGAAGATGGAGATGGAAGGATCGCTGGGTTGACGGCTTCGGCCGCACGACCCCGGCCCGCTCGGCGGGCGCTTGACGAGCTGTCGCTCCCGGTCGATGCGTCCCTTCTCGACGAACTGACTGCGGATGAACCGGGCTGGTTGATCGAGGATCGACACGCAGCGTTCGATGCCTGGTCGCACCTCCCGGGTGAGTCGAACCTCCTCTACACGACGTACATCGACCTGCGTGCCGCCGATCTCGAAGGCGCGTCGATCGACGTCGAGCGACGGGCGGGGTCGGTCGACGGCGGCGGCCTGCCGGGCGACGCCGACGCGATCATGGAGATCGTCGACGGCCGCCTGACCACGCTCGCCGTCTCCGATGCAGCGGCCGCGATCTCTCTTCGACCCCTCCTCGACGACCTCGACGCCGTGCGCGATGAGCTCCTCGCGACGGACGCACTCATCCCCGACGACAAGTTCGCGCAGCTCACGAGGGCCTTCTGGAGCCAGGGCGTCCTGGTCGATATCCCCGCCGGGGTGAGGCTCGACAAGCCCATCGTCATCCGCTGGGGACTCGGTGCACCCGGGCGAGCGCTGCTCACACGGACGCTCGTTCGGCTCGGGGCGGGTGCGTCCGCATCGATCGTCGAGGAATTCGTGCCGGCACCTGGTTCCGACCCGACCGCCGCCCAGTCGTTCTTCGCCGGCACGATGGAGGTGACGCTCGGCGATGGCGCGAACCTCCAGGTCGCCAGCCTTCAGGAGCTTCCCGCGAACGTCGTGGCCTTCCAGCACCGGGCAGCGAGCCTCGGGGAGGCGGCCACGCTGCAGTGGGCGCTCGCGCAGCTCGGCGGTCGCCTCGTGCGCTCCCGAGTGGACAATCGCCTGGTCGGTGACCGCAGCTCGGTGCGTCAGGTCGAGATCGTGTTCGGCGCCGAGGAGCAGCTCTTCGACCTGACGTCGTACACGACGCACATCGGCAAGGACACGACCGGCGACCTGCTGTCGAAGGCCGCGTTGCTCGAGAAGGCGCGGACCTACCTGAAAGGCCTGATCACGATCGAGCGCTCGGCCAACGGCACGGACAGCTTCCTCGGCGAGTTCGGCATGAACCTGTCGAAGGCAGCGCGCTCGGTGGCCATCCCGAGCCTCGAGATCGATCAGCCGGATTGCCGCCGCGCGGCGCATTCGAGCTCGGTGGGCCCGATCGACGAGACGCAGCTGTTCTACCTCGAGTCGCGCGGCATCCCGCCCGACGAGGCGCGCAAATTCATCGTGCTGGGCTTCCTGGAGCCGGTCGTCGCGCGCGTACCTCTCGCGTCCGCTCAGGATCGGCTCCGCGAGCTGCTCGAGGAGAAGTGGATCGCCGGCACGGACGGCGTCGCAGGCGAGGCGGCCGCCTGATGCCTCCACAACCTCCGTCGCGCGGGCCCCGGGTGGGCGGGGCAGCTCGATGAGACGGATCGACCTGCTGGGCACCGACGAGCTCGGCGACGGCGAGATGCAGATGGTCTTCGTGGACGGCACGGACCAGGTGCTCGTGATCAACCAGAGCGGCGAGTACACCGCGGTCCAGGGCGTCTGCTCGCATGAGTACTTCGAGCTCGACAAGGGCTTCCTGACGAACGGCACGCTGACCTGCGCGCTGCACCTGTCGCGTTTCGACCTCACGAGCGGCGAACCGCTCGACCCACCGGCGGAAGAGCCGCTGGCCGTCTACCCGGTCGTCGTCGAGGACGGCCGCGTCCTGATCGAAGTCCCCGACGGCCCGCTCGAGGTCAGTGAGTCCTAGTCGCTCGCCTAGGACGCGGGTTCCAACGTGAGCGTGGCGATGGTCGCCGCCGCGATCGCAGAAGGCGTGAACGGCAGGGGCAGCGTCGTACCGTCGATCCAGGCTCCGATCTGGTCCGTGTAGTGGCGATCGAACGGCAGACCCGACTGGCCGGTCGTGATGACGATCCGCGCCCCGTCGAGATCCGACATATCCATCACGAGCCGATAGGTCGGCAGGTTGGTGACCGTGAAGAGCCCGTCCATCCCGAGCGGCTGGAAGTCCGGATCCTCCGGGTCGGGATAGCCACGCCGTAGCCGGTAGTACGAGGCGTCGACCGCGCCATCCGCCCCGTCCACCGCGGTCGGGCCGGCGTTGAAATACCACTCCAGCGGCCCGATCCCGCTCGACCCGAGCGTCGGCTCCCGGAACGTGACGGTATGCATCCGTCCCCACGTCCATCCGTCCGGATCGCCGAGCGCCGCGCGCAGATCCGCGCCCGCGTCGTCCATCGACTGGGCGACGACCTGGTCGGCCGACTCGCGCACGCTCGGCGTGGTCGTGTCGTCCCACCACGGGTCATCGGGATCCCCGACGGCGTTCTCGAGCGCGACCCAGCTCGACGCGCTCCCGACGTACTCGCGGGCGAGCGGACCGAGCTCGTCATCGAACAGCGCGCGCAGGACGCGGTATTCCCACGCCATGTATGCAGCACAACCGGCGCTGTCGACGACGCACGAGCCGTCCCAATCGGCGATGCGTGCCGCCAGGAGAGCGCCATCACGCGTCGAGGGCTGGGCATCGGCGATGGCCTCGACGATGGCGCGGGCGCGAAGCGGTGCCGTGTCGTTCTGGATGGCACTCATCTCGGGGACCGACAGACCGTCCTGGCCGTAGTCGTTGATCAGGTCGATGATCCGCTCGGCCCGATAGCCGGGATCGAACTCGGCGCCGATGAAGTATGGGTACGACTCGTCGGTCGGGCTGTTGTTCGCGGTGACGATCCAGCCGTCCTCGGGGTCGTAGGTCGAGGGCATCTCTGCATATGGGATCCGACCCGTCCACTCGCCGCTGCCGTCAGCGCCGGTGACTGGTCGGGCCCCGTGGTCGGCCGCATCGGAGCGGATCGGGATGACGCCCGGCATCTGGTAGCCGATGTGCCCGTCGATATCGGCGTAGACGAAGTTCTGGGCCGGGGCGACGTACCCGGACAACGCTTCGCGGAACGACGTGAAGTCGGTCGCGACCATGAGCTTGAGGAACGACTCGACGGTCCGGTCAGGGCCGGCGTCCGGAGACGTCGACGTCCAGCGAAGGGCCATCAACGGTGCGTCCTTCAGACGCTCATCGACGTCGTTGAGGATCGGCCCGTGGACGGTCTCGCGAACGGTGATATCCACTGGAGCGGAGCCCTTGACCAGGATGCGCTCCGTCCGGGTCGTGAAGGTTCGCGGAGCTCCGCCGGGTCCGAGGTAGCGGTCCGGATCGGCCGGATCGACCGTCTCGACGACGAGGTCCTGCACGTCGGGCTCGACGTTCGTAGCGCCCCAGGCGATCCGTGCGTTGTGGCCGAGGATGACGCCAGGAACGCCCGGGAACGTGACGCCTGCCACGTCGTA
The DNA here is from genome assembly GCA_035463515.1 of Candidatus Limnocylindrales bacterium. GTDB lineage: Bacteria > Chloroflexota > Limnocylindria > Limnocylindrales > CSP1-4 > SPCO01. The sequence goes on along the minus strand of DATHTG010000385.1, from coordinate 3,459 downwards.
GGGGCAGGCGTCGCCGACCGGCGCGCAGTGGAGCCCGTTGATGAACCAGACTGAGGGCATCGAGATGCCGAGGTGTGGGTCGTTGGCCAGCAACGCGCCACCGCTGACGGACATCCCCGGACCGACGACCCAATCGTTCGAGCCGATCGCGTGATCGGACGCCAGCCCGCCACCGGAGCCATCGAGGCCGGCCAGCGCGAGGGCGTCGGAACCGAGGCGGCCGACGTCTGCCCACGCATCGACCTGGTCGTCGGTCAGCCGACGACCCGAGTGGGACGCCTCCGCCGGGTCCGCAGGCGGCTCCTCCGACGCGCCTCCGCCTGGCACGATGATCGGCCCGCCTTCGCGCGTCGGGAACAGCGCATCGGTCCGGGCCGGATCCCCGAGCCGCGCATCCGCCAGATAGCGGAACAGCTCGGTCGTGTAGTTGCCACCGAGGTTCCACGCTTGGACCTTGCCCCACGCCAGCGTGTCGAGCGCCGTCCACGGCACGGGGTCGGCGCCGGCCACGACGAACGCGAGCCCGAGCTTGTCGCGATGCGTGTCCAGCCATGCGTTCACGCCTGCCGCGTACGCATCCAGGACGGCGCGTGTGTCCGGCGCGAGCAGGGCGAGGTCGCGCGCCGCCGCGACCCTCCAACCGAGCGTCCGGATGAAGCGGTCGTCGTCGATCGAGCCCGCCCCGAACAGCTCCGCCAGTCGCCCTGACGAGATGTGCCGCCACACCTCCATCTGCCACATCCGCTCCTGCGCGTGGACATAGCCCTGGGTGAGGAACAGGTCGTGCGGCGATGAGGCGGCGATCTGGACGATGCCGTTCCCGTCGCGGCGCACGGTCGCGGTCGCCTCGAGGCCGGGGATCCGGACTGTCCCGTCCGTCTGCGGTAGCGCGCGACCGGTGATCCAGGCGACCGCACCGACGCCCGCGACCACAGCGACGACGAGGATGACGACGACCCCGAGGACGACGTATCGAAACCGACGCACGCTCAGCGGGGAAGCCACGTCCCGAGCCCGGCGGCCTCGGCGCGGCGCACGATCGCGTCGGCGAAGATGACGTCTGCCAGGCCGACGCCAAGGTGGGTGACGACGACTCGACCCGCCGCCGGGCGGATCGTCCCGTCGAGGATCGCCTCGCCGAGCGTCGCAGTGGGGTCCGGGTAGTCGTCGAACTGGCCCGCGTCGCGATTCGCCAGGAATTGACCGCGATCGTCGGTGAGGAACAGGGCGGCGTCCCGGGCGACCGAGGCGGCGCACATCGTCGCGTAGTCGACCGGCACCACGAGGGCATCGGGGTGGAGCCAGGAGCCGTCCATCACCTGGCGTCGGGCTGGGTCCGTGAACGACGCCGCGGTGATGACGACATCCGCTGCCGCGGTCGCTTCTCGGATCTGGTCGTAGGCGGCGTGCGTGGCGGCGTCGATCCCGGGGGTTGCACGCGCGGCGTCCGCAAGCGCCTGTGCACGGTCCTCGTGGCGGTCGACGATCGTCACGGCGACGCCGGGAAGCGTGTGCCCGATCACCTCGAGATGGCTGCGACCCTGGACGCCCGCACCCACGATCGTGGCACGCGGTCCGCGATCCTCAGCCCCGGCGACTGCAGCCGCCCGCGGTCCGAAACGGGCGATCGCCACGCCCGAGACAGCGGCCGTCCGCTCGGCCGTGATCGGCCCGCCGTCGAGGATCGCGCGCGGCGCACCGGAGACCGGATCCGACAGGACGACGACAGCGTGGATCGCCGGCAGACCCTGGCCGCGGTTCGCCGGCGCGCCGGTCACCCACTTGATGCCGAGCAAGTCGTGCTCCGCGGTCGCCTCGCTGGCGGGACGAAGCGCCGCGGGCATCGCATGCGCGAACGACCCCTCGGGTCGCGGATGGACGCCGATCTTCGGTGGCAGCTCGGCATCGGCCACGAGCGCGGTCATCGTCCGTTCGGCGAGCGCAAGGCGGTCGGCGACCGGTGGCATCGCGTCGCGCACATCGGCGACAGAGAGATAGAGGAGCGGCGTCCGCACGTAGCGAGTCTATGAGAGTCGCTCATCGTCGAGCGGCTGGTTGGGTCATCGGGCATCCGGCCCGGCCTCGGATCACGGGGTGATCCAACCAGAGAACGAACCACGGTCGGCCAGCCTTTCGTCGGCCGTTTGGTCGCGTTCGGATCGCGGGGTGATCGGACTGGCGAACGACCCGCGGTCCAGCCGCTGGTTGGATCATGGGGTGATCCGCGCACGAGTCGGGGCTCCCAGCCGCCTCGTGGACCGCCGGGTGGCACGGCTCGCGACGCGACAGGTGAGGCATCGATGGAGCGCCTCGCCGATGAACGGTTCGGCGAGCCGCTGCGAACGTGCCATCGCCCGTCCCCGGGTACCATGCCTCGGCCATGTCCGACTCGAGCGCTCTCCGGGCGCGTCTCATCGAGGAAGGCCTCGAGCCTGGCGCCTGGTCGAACGGTCCGGGCGATCGATACGCCGCGCACGACCACGCGTACGACAAGGTCATCGTCGTGAGCGCGGGAAGCATCCGCTTCGGGCTGGCGCACGGTCCCGTCGAGCTGGGCGAAGGAGATCGGCTCGAGCTTCTGGCCGGGACCGCGCACGACGCCGTCGTCGGCGAACGCGGGGTCACCTGTCTCGAGGCGCACCTCCCGCACGGATCGTTGAGCGCAACGACTCGTCTTGCCGCCGGAACGTGGTGATGAGCCGCACCATGCGCCTGGTCCCAGAAAACCGGCCGACCGCACCGCGGCGTATCCGATGACGGGCGCCGACCCGGGCTCGGGCTCCGACGCGACCCTTGTCCGGGCGGTCGCGGCGGGTTCGCACGATGCCCTGGCGGCGCTCTATGACCGCCATGCCGATGCGGTCTTCGCATCGGCGAGCCGGTTGACGTCGGATCGAGGGATGGCGGAGGAAGTCGTCCAGGAGACATTCCTGGCCTTGTGGGATCGCGCGGAAACATACGACCCATCGATCGGGTCACTTGCCGCGTGGCTCCACACGATCGCTCGGAACAGGACCGTCGACCGATTGCGGGCAGCCGGTCGGCGGCCGAATCTCGTGCCGCTGTCCTCGGCTGCATCGGGTACCGGCGGTCTCGGCGGGTCGGACGAGGCCGATGCGGACACGCTCGAACGCGTGCTCGCGAACGGCAGGCTCGTCGCGGGGGCCGTCCCCCCGCCCTCACCGGAAAGGGAACTGGCACTGCGTGAACTCCGGATGGCGCTCCAGGTCGCCCTGGCGGGCATGCCCGAGCCGGAGCGCGTCGTGATCGTCATGGCCTACACCGAGGACCTGTCGCAGTCCGAGATCGCCGATCGGCTCGGCTGGCCGCTCGGCACCGTCAAGACGCGGACTCGCCGCGCGCTCCGGCACCTTCGCGAGGTGCTGGGGAGCGGCGCCGGGCCGGAGTACGCGCGGTACATGGCCCCGGCCGAGCTGGCCGGACCGGATCGCTGACGCA
>DATHTG010000384.1:0-17721 GCA_035463515.1 Candidatus Limnocylindrales bacterium | reverse complement strand
ACCGACGACGTCGATCGTGATGGAGGAGCTCCTCAACCTCGGCGTCAGGACGTTCATCCGGGTCGGGACGTGTGGAGGGTTCGGCGCGCTGGACATCGGTGATGTCGTGGTGGCGCTGGCGGCAGCGTCGTGGGCCGGCATCGGGACCGTGCTGGGCGGCGGTGAGCCCACTGCTCCGACGGGCTCGATCGAGGTCGTCGACGCGCTTGCTCGGGCGAGCCGCGCGCAGGGCCTGACGACGCACGTCGGCCCGATCGTCACGACCGACGTCTTCTATGACCCGCACCCTGACGGTGTGGTCCGGTGGGGCCGGCGCGGCTACCTCGCGGCAGAGATGGAGACCGCCGCCGTCTATCTCCTGGCGATGCGCGAGCGAGCCCGGGGCAAGGACGTCCGGGCCGGGACGATCCTTACCGTCTCCGACGTGATCCGCGATCGGGCGGAGCCGGACGGCACGCGCAAGCTCGGGAACGAGGACTGGTTCCGACCGCCCGAAGAGGAGGTCGTGCGCCGGGTCGACCTCACGATCGGTGCGGCCCTGGCCGCGGCTGCCGAGTTGGGCCGAGGGGTCGCGGCGCCTGCCTAGTCCTCCCGGACGAACGACAATCCCAGCTCGAAATCCTCCAGCAGGTCGTCGATGTCCTCGCACCCGATCGACAGCCGGATGATGCCGCCGTCCTTGGGGCGCGGATACACGAGGGTGTGGATATCGCCGAGGCTCACACCGATGTCACAGAGGCGGAGGTGGTCTGTGAAGGCGGCCATGCCGTCGAGGCCGCCGCGCGGCTGGAACGTCACCATCGCGCCGAATGTGTCGCCGAGGAGCCGCTTCGCCACGGCGTGGTCCGGATGTGAGGCGAGCCCGGGGTAGCGGACCCACTCGACCTTCCGATGGGCCTCGAGGAACGAGGCGACGCGCGCGGCATTCGCCGACGCGGCCCGCGATCGAAGAGGAAGTGTCCGGACGCCACGCTGGACGAGGAAGCTCGAGAACGGGCTGGCTGCCTGTCCGAGCGTATCGGTCTGCTGGCGGATCGGGTCGACCAGCGCCTTCCGTCCCGCGACGACGCCCGAGACGGCGTCACCGTGGCCCGACAGGTACTTCGTCGCGGCATGGAGGACGAGGTCCGCGCCGTGCTCGAGCGGTCGCAGGAGGACCGGCCCCAGGAACGTGTTGTCCGCGATGAACAGACGACCGTGGCGTCGGGCGATGGTCGCGAGGGCGTCGAGGTCCGGCACTTGAAGTCGCGGGTTGGTGGAGCACTCGACGAAGAGGGCCCGCGTCGAGGCGGTGATGGCGCCTTCGACCGCCGCGAGATCCGTCGGATCGACGCGCGCGACGTCGATCCCACGGCGCGGGAAGTCCTCATCGAGCAGGACGTTCGTGATCGCGAACAGCTCCTGGCCCGCGACGAGGTGGTCGCCGCTCCCGAGGTGGGCGAACAGGGTCGACGCCACCGCGGCCATACCCGACGACGAGACGACGGCGTCCTCGGCGCCCTCGATCGAGGCGATCTTCTCCTCGAGCGCTCGATTGGTCGGGTTGCCGGTTCGCGAATAGAAGTATGCGCCCGGCTCCCAGGCCAGGGATCGGTCGACCGCCTCCTCCTTCTCCGCGGCTGAGTCGAAGGTGAACGTCGCGGTCGCGTAGATGGGCGTCCGATGCGCATGGGTCGTCGGGTCGGGCCGCTCGCCCGCGTGGATCGCTCGCGTGGCGAGACCGTGCCCTTCCGTCCGTTCGCGCATGCTCTGCCGATCTCCTCGTGCGGTGGCCGTTCGGGAAGTCTATGGCGGCTAAGCTGCCGCGATGGACCGGACAGACTGGTGGCGCACGATCGACGCGCATGCCCGGTCCGCGCTCGCCGAGGTCTGGATCGCGGTCGGCACACCCGGCTTCGCGGGAGATGCCAAGCATCGCTGGCGTTCGGTCCTCGACGAGCGGTTCGGCGCCGATGGGTGGCGGATCTCACACGTCGTCCGCGGCGAGCTCGTCCCAGCCGCTGTCGCGATCCTCGAGTACGAGACGAGCTACCGGCGCTACCTGCGCGATCGGCCGGCGCTCGTCCGATTCGTCGTCGAGACGTGCGGGAACGTGTACGACTATGCGGTCGAGAACGTGTTCGATGACGACTACGACCAGCCGGACACGCCGATGAACCACTACCAGGACATCTCTGTCAGACGCGTCGTGGCCGAGCTCGTCGAGGACGCCGACTGGCCGGAGGTGAACGACACGCCGGCCGAGGAGGTCTCGCTGGTCGACGTCGGGACCGGGCGGACGCACACCGTCCCGCGTGCACGGGGGATGCGCGGCCATCACCTCCTGCGGATCCGGGAGTCCGATTCGCCGGGCTTCATGCTGAGCCCGGCCGTCGTGCCGGCACACGATCCCGCGCTATTGACGACTCGGCCGGACCGCCTCGACTGGTATCACGCCGAGGGCGTCGGCCACCTGTCCGTCGAGGCGTTCTGGCAGATGAGCAAGGTCATCGAGGTCCGATACGACCGGTTCCTGACGCTCGGGACCGGGCGCGGCGCGCCGCTCGACGGGCTGTGACCACGGAGGCGACGCCGACCCTGCTCCTGGGGGCGTTGAGCCTCGACCGCTATCTCCCCGACGGCCCGGTGCTCCCCGGTGGCGGCGCACTCAACATGGCCTGGCACTGGACAGCGCTCGGGCTGCCGTTCCGGCTCATCTCGCGGATCGGCGATGGCGACGCGGCGGCGATCCTCGACATGCTCGATCGCCACGGCATCGACTACGGGACTCGAGATGCGATCGTCCGCCACGGGCCGTCGGCCTCGATCGACATCGAGATCCTGCCGGACCGCGAGATCTGGATGGATCATTACGTGCCCGGCGTCTGCGAGGACCTGCGGTTCACGCCGGAGGAGGAGCGACTCCTCAGGCAGGGCACGCGACTGCACGCGATCCTCGTCGAAGGCGTGATCACCGAACTGACGCGCCTGGGCGCCGCCGGCGATCTCGACGGCGTCGAGGTCTCTGCCGATTTCCTCGGCTTCCGGCACTACACCCCGGAGCGCTTCGCCGACACGATGCGCTGGGTCGACCTTGGGATCGTCGGCTGGCCGGGGTCGCCGGACGACACCGGCGTGACCGACCTTCGGCGGATCGTCGATCGCCTTGGCAAGCGGCTCGTCGTGACGTTCGGGTCGAAGGGCGTGCTCGTCCATGACGCCATCGCCGGGACGGAGCACCTGCTCGCCGTCCAGCCCGTCGCGGTCGCCGGGACGACGGTCGGTTGCGGAGACGCGTTCATCGCCTACCTGCTGGCGGAGTGGTGGGCAACGCGCGATCTGGTGGCCGCAGCGGAGCGGGGCAAGGTCGGCGGCGCGCTGCCGACCGGCTGGACCCGGCCGCTCCCGGATGACGCGTACGGATCGCTGCTGTAGCTCGCTGGTCGAGGTCCCTGCGCCGCCTAGCGGAACATGAATCCGAGGGCGAAGACGACGACGCCCGCGATCACGATGACCCCGGCGATCTGCGCCTGGCGGCGGGCGTCGGCCATCATCACCGAGGCGCCGGTCGGGCCGTCGTTCTCCGCGCGGACGCCGCCTCGCCAGGCCTCGTACCGGTCGATGTTCGCCTGCTGTTCCCGGAGTCCCTGGTAGCGCGACCACGGGCCCCGGAATCGGACGTAGCCGACGGCCATGAGGGCGATGCCGAGGAGCCAGAACGCGACGTTGGTGGCGCTCATCCGTCGAGTCGCTCGCGGACGAGGCCCTGCACCACGGAAGCCTCAGCCTGACCCTTCGTCGCTTTCATGACCTGCCCGACCAGGAAGCCGATCACCTGGGTCTTGCCGGCCTTGTAGTCGTTGACAGCGTTCGGATTCGCCGCGAGGACGTCATCGACGGCCGCGCCGAGCGCGCCGGTATCGGTGATCTGCGTGAAGCCACGCTCGGCGACGATGCTGGCGACCGCTGCGCCCGTCGCGACGTGCTCAGCGAATACCTCCTTCGCGTTCGACCGCGAGATGCCACCGTCCTCGACGAGACGAACGAGCGCCGCGAGCTCCGCCGGGTCGACGTGGATCCGCGCCTCGTGGGTCGCGGCGTTCCGGAGGCGGAGGTACTCGCCGGTGACCCAGTTCGCGACCGACTTGGCGGCTCCGGCCGCGTCCTCCGCGAGCGTCGCTTCGAAGAGCGCGCCCGCGTCGGGATCCGCCACGAGCACGCTGGCGTCGTACGCAGTCAAGCCGAGATCGTCGCGGAATCGTCCCCGGCGGGCGGCCGGAAGCTCGGGCATCGCCGACCGAAGCCCATCGAGCCAACCGCGGTCGACGTTGAGTGGTGGCAGATCGGGCTCCGGGAAGTAGCGGTAGTCGTCCGACGTCTCCTTGGAGCGCATGTGGTAGGTCGCCCCTCGGTCGTCGGACCAGCCACGCGTCTCCTGCGCCAGAGGCTCGCCGGCGTCGAGCGCGGCGGCCTGGCGTTCGATCTCCTAGGCGATGGCGCGCTCGACGGAGCGGAACGAGTTCATGTTCTTGACCTCGTCCCGCGTCCCGAACTCGGTGGCGCCGCGGGGACGGAGCGACACGTTGGCCTCGACGCGCATCTGCCCGCGCTCCATGTCGGCATCGGACGCGCCGATCGTGCGGAGCAGAAGTTGCAGCTCCTCGGCGTAGCGACGTGCCTGCTCCGCCGTCCGGATGTCGGGATCCGTGACGATCTCCATCAACGGAGCGCCTGACCGGTTGAAATCGATGAGGCTCACCCTCCGGCCGTCGTCGGTCGTCGCGTGGACGAGCTTGGCCGTGTCCTCTTCGAGGTGGGCGCGCGTGATGCCGACCGTGAACGGACCGTCGGCGGTCTCGATCGTCAGGCGCCCGGCCGATGCGAGCGGCAGATCGTACTGGCTGATCTGGTAGCCCTTGGGAAGGTCCGGGTAGAAGTAGTTCTTGCGGTCCCAACGCGTCGCGTCTGGCGTGGTGGCCTCGATCGCCAGACCCGTGGTGAGCACGTGCTCGACGGCCCGGCGATTGATGACGGGCAGCGCACCGGGAAGGCCGAGGCAGACCGGGCAGACGTGCGTGTTCGGCGGCGCCCCGTCGTACGCCGTCGAGCAGGCGCAGAACATCTTCGATTCGGTCCGCAGCTGGCAGTGGACCTCGATGCCGATGACCGCCTCATACCGCTCGCGAGCCGGCACGTTCGGGTTCGTCGTGGATGTCTCGATCGCCATCGCCGAAGAGTCTCGCACAACCTCGCGGCGCGTCCGGTCCCCGTCCGTGGCTCGGAGTCACGGCTTGCACCGCGAGCAGCGAGGACCGGGCCGTCAAAGCGGCTTCGTGACCATCAGTCACCGAAACGCGCTCGAAACGGCGAACTGGGCGTCCTCGCGCAAAGGACCCGTGCGTCACAACCACCGTGCGGCCCCGCGACCCGCACGATCGTGGGGATCGCGGTCCACGCCCTGCTGCAAACGCTCTCTTGACAACCGGTGATATCGTGCCATCCGGAACGTGAGAGCGCTCTCACCACGAGAGCAAACCCGCACCTTGCGAGGCCGGATCGTCAGATGGCCCAGCTCGAGCCCTCCCCCGCGAAATCGATCGCGACGCTCGACGAGGTCGCTCGTGTCGCCGGTGTCTCGCGCGCGACGGTCTCGAGGGTCGTCAACGGCTCGCCGAAGGTCAGCGCCGACGTCCGTCGGACCGTCGAGCGGGCGATCGACCGCCTGGGCTACGTTCCGAACCGGGCTGCTCGGAGCCTCGTCACCCGCCGTAGCGACTCGATCGCCGTGGTCATCACGGAACCGTCGAGCCGCCTCTTCAGTGATCCGTTCTTCCCTCGCCTCGTCCGAGGCATCTCGGCCGCGCTGTCGGTTCGCGACCTCCAGCTCGTCCTGCTCATGCCCGACGACGCCGATGACGAACAGCGAACGGTCCGGTACCTCGCGGCCGGCCACGTCGACGGCGTGATCCTCGTCAGCCTCCACGGCGACGATCCGCTGCCTGACCAACTCGCGACGCGCCGCGTGCCGCTCGTCGTCCTCGGCCGTCCGACACACGGCGTCGATGTGGACTACGTCGATGCGGACAACCGCGATGGTGCCCGCCGCGCGACGCGGCACCTCATCGAGCGCGGCAACCGCCGGATCGCGACGATCACCGGGCCGCGCGACATGGTCGCCGGCATCGATCGATTGGCGGGCTACCGCGATGCCCTCGCCGACGCGGCCGTCGATGCCGACGAGAGCCTCGTCGCGAGCGGCGACTTCACCCATGCCGGCGGCGAGGCTGCGATGGAGCGGCTGCTCCGCGATCGGCCGGATCTCGATGCCGTCTTTTGCGCCTCGGACCTCATGGCCGTCGCGGCCCTCGGAGTCCTGCAGAACGCGGGCCGCCGCGTCCCGGACGACGTCGCCGTGGTCGGCTACGACGACTCGCCGATCGCGACCACGAGCCGTCCGACGCTCTCGAGCGTCCGCCAGCCCATCGAGGAGATGGGTCGCGAGATGGTCCACCTCCTCGCCGGCAGCATCGAGCAGGCCGGCCGGGTCCCACGCCGCATCGTCCTCACCACTGAGCTCGTCGCACGCGCCTCGAGTGCGGGGAGGGCCATGCCCTGACGACCGCCGACCCGCCCGCACCCGTCCACGACCACGGAGCACCACCCGTCACGGAAGCTGTAGCGACACGGAGGAGGAAACGATCGATGGATCACCGACACGCCGGATCCAGCCGGCGCCTCGTCCTGGCAAGCATCGTCAGCCTGATCGCGGTCGCCTGCAACGCGGCGACGCCGAGCACCGCGCCGAGCGCGTCCGCGCCGAGCGCCAGTCAGAACGTCGCCATCACGCCTGAGCCCGTACCGACCAGCGCGGGCGGCCTGACTGCGGATGGCAAGGTCCTGATCCGCTGGTTCGTGGGCCTGGGCACAGGCGCACAGCCCGACCAGATCGCCGACGAGCAGGCGGTCGTGCAGGAGTTCAACTCGAGCCAGGACAAGATCACCCTCAGTCTCGAGATCTATCAGAACACGACCGCGTACGACATCCTCAGTACCCAGATCGCCGCCGGAACGCCGCCGGACATCATCGGCCCGGTCGGGTTCCGTGGGTTCTACGGGTACGGCGATCAACTGCTCGACCTGCAGCCGTTCATCGAGAAGACCGGGTACGACGTGTCCGGCATCGACCCGAAGATCCTTGCTGCGTACAAGGAAGGCTTCGGCGGTCAGGTGGGCATCCCGTTCGCGATCTACCCATCGTTCATCTACTACAACAAGGACCTCTTCAAGGAGGCCGGGCTGCCGGAGCCGCCGCACAAGGTCGGCGAGAAGTACGACGGCAAGGACTGGACGTGGGACACCCTGTCTGAGCTCGCCAAGAAGCTGACGGTCGACAAGGCCGGCAACGACGCGATGAGCGCCTCGTTCGACAAGGACGACACGGCGCAGTGGGGCTACTACATGCAGTGGACCGACCCCCGCGGGTGGGGCACGCAGTTCGGCCCAGGCTCGCTCGTCGCGGACGACGGCACGACCGCCCAGATCCCCGAGAACTGGGAGGCCGCGTGGCAGTGGTACTACGACGGCATGTGGAAGGACGGCTTCATCCCGACCGGGGCCGAGGACCGCTCTGAGCTGCTCAACAGCGACAACGCCTTCCAGTCCGGGAATGTCGCGATGGACTTCGTCCATCTTTGGTACACGTGCTGCGCCTGGCCCGCCGAGGGTGAGCCGCAGGCGAAGTCGTTCGACATCGCCGTCCCGCCGAGCAAGGACGGGACGACGACGGCGAAGCTCCACTCCGACACGTTCGGGATCATGAAGTCGACCGCGCACCCCGATGAGGCGTTCGAGGTCCTTACCTTCCTGCTCGGCAACGACAAGCTGATCGCCCGTTACGGCGCACTGCCGGCCGTCGCCAGCAAGCAGGACGCGTTCTTCGCATCGCTCGACGAGCGGTTCGCGCCGAACAAGATCGACTGGCAGGTCGCTCGCGACATGCTGGCCTATCCCGATGTGCCGAGCCATGAAGCGGACATGCCGAACTTCCTCAAGTCGGATGCCGCGGTGAAAGCGTTCCAGGAGACGCTCATCACGACCGACGGCCTCGACATCAAGAGCGAGTCCGAGAAGCTAAGGAGCGAGCTCCAAGGCCTGTTCGACCAGGACCAGTAGGTCCATCATCGACGGAAGCGCGTCGCCATCTCCTCCGGCGCGCTTCCGTCATCCCTCCCTCTCCCTTCATCCCCATCGACGTGAGGGACCCGACATGATCGGTCAGCCCGACGCCGAAGCCCTGAGCGGGTCGACGATCCCGCGCTCTCGCTGGCGATGGACCGCGTCCCGCCGCGAAGCGGCATGGGGATGGGTATTCGTCTCGCCGTGGATCCTGGGGTTCGTGCTGTTCACCGCCATCCCGATGGCGATGGCGCTGTACTTCAGCCTGACCGACTTCGATCTGCGCCGGCCCGCCGAGGTCCGGTTCATCGGCCTTGAGAACTACGCGCAGATGCTGCGCGACCCGAACGTCGCGCAATCGCTCAGCGTCACGCTGCGGTTCGCGGTGCTCACCGTGCCGACGACGATGGCCCTGGCCGTCGGTCTCGCGGTCCTGCTGAACTCGCCGAAACTCGTCGGCCGTCGGACGTTCCGGACCCTGTTCTACATGCCGACCCAGATCCCGCTCGTCGCGAGCACGCTCATCTGGGCGGGTGTCCTCAACGCCGAGACGGGCTGGGTCAACGGCCTGCTCGGCATCATCGGCGTCCGCGGACCGGACTGGCTCAACGACTCCGGCTGGGTCCTGCCGTCGCTCGGCATCGTCGGGCTGTGGGGGATCGGCGCCATGATGCTGATCGCGCTGGCCGGGCTCCAGAGCATCCCGTCGGAGCTGTACGACGCCGCGAAGGTCGACGGCGCCGGCGCGTGGACGACCTTCCGGCGGATCACGCTGCCGCTGCTTACCCCGGTCCTCTTCTACAGCCTGCTCATCAGCTGTGTCGGCGTCTCGCAGTACTTCATCCAGGCCTACGTGCTGAAGAACGGCCAGCCGGATGACTCCACGCTCTTCTACAACGTCAACCTGTACCGCGAGGCCTTCACCTTCAACCAGCTCGGCTACGCCTCGGCGCTCGCGTGGGTGCTCTTCCTGATCGTGCTCGGCCTCGCCGTCCTGCTGTTCTGGTCGTCGACGCGCTGGGTGTTCTACGCGGGCGAGCGTCGATGACCGCCGTCTCCCGCCCTGCACCGGCTGTCGTCGCCAACCCGTCCTTCCAGCGCTCGCTGCGCCGGTTCACCAGTCGCGCCGCCATCCTCCTTGTCGCGATCGCGATCCTGTCCGCGTTCCTTATGCCGCTCGCCTATATGGCGCTGACGTCGCTCAAGGACCAGGCACAAGTCGCAGACCCCGGTGCGCCGCTGTACCCCGCCTCGCCCCGCACGTTCACGTACGAGGGCCAGGACCTGCCGATCTACGCAGTGCCCATCGACGGCGTCGTCCGCGAGCTCGCGATCGTCGAGAAGGGGCGCGAGTCGTCGGTGATGGTCGATCCGGCGGATCCAGCGGCCGGGACGTTCACCTGGCAGGGCCGCTGGCGGACGCTCCAGCCCGCGTACGCGTTCGATCCGAAGGTCGAGAACTTCGCGACCGCGTGGGACCAGATCGAGTTCCCCAAGCTCCTGCGGAACACGGCGATCATCTCGATCATCAGTACGATCGGGGCCGTCGGGTCGGCGGTCGTGGTCGCTTACGGATTCTCACGCTTCCGATTCCGCGGCCGCGGTCCGCTGTTCCTCGTCCTCCTCTCGACGATCATGCTGAGCGCGCAAGTCACGCTCGTGCCGACGTACATCCTGTTCACCAGGCTCGGCTGGACCGGCACCTGGCTGCCGCTGATCGTCCCGCACTTCTTCGCCAACGCCTACAACGTCTTCCTGCTGCGCCAGTACTTCATGACGATCCCGACCGACCTCGATGAGGCGGCCATGATCGACGGCGCCAGCCCGCTCCGGGTGCTGTGGTCCGTCGTGGCGCCGCAGGCGATCCCAGCGATCGTTGCGGTCACGCTCTTCCACTTCTTCTTCGCGTGGAACGAGTTCCTGATGTCGCTCGTGTACGTGGGCGGCAATCCCGATCTGTGGCCGTTGTCGCTCGGGATGCAGAAATTCGCGGCCCTGTACGTCACACGACCGCCGCTCGTGCAAGCGAGCGCGATCCTGGCCATCATCGTCCCGGTCGTCGTGTTCTTCCTGTCGCAGCGCGCGTTCATGCGCGGCGTCGTCATGACCGGGGTCGAGAAATGACGGCCCGGCGATGACGGCCGGCCGATGACGGTCGAGGAGGCAGATCGGACCGAGGTCGACTGGCCGGTCATCCCCGACGTCGCGTGGCGCCGGCCGATCGGCGAGCCGTGCCGGACCGTCGGGCGGCCCCGGGTGACCGGTCCGATGATCGATGATGGCGAGTGGGCCGGTGTCCCCATCGGTGGACTGGGCACGGGGAGCATCGGGCGGACGTTCCGCGGCGACGTGGCGAGATGGCATCTGGACGTCGGGCGGCATCGCTTCGAGCCCGTCCTGGCCGACGGGTTCTCGCTATTCGTCGGTCGTCCGGACGGCTCGTCGCAAGCCACCGTGCTGGCGGTACGACCGCCGTCAGCGGACCTGCCCGGTTGGGGCTGGCAGCTGCCTGTCGGCGGCGGCGAGTACCACGCGCTCTTCCCGCGCGCGTGGCAGACGTTCGAGCCCGACGTCGTCGGGGTGCGCGTGGTGGGCGAGCAGTTGTCGCCGGTCATCGCCGGTGACCTCGAACGGAGCGCCCTTCCCGTCGGTGTGTTCGAGTGGTGGATCGACAACGCTGGCGATCAGCCCCTGACGGTGGGGATCATGGCGACGTTCGCCGATCCGCCCGGCGGACCCGACCATGGGGACGCGTCCCGACGACCGCACGTCACGCGGTCTGTCGCCGGCGTCGACGGGATCGTGTTCGGCGACCCCGGCGACTCGGCGCCGACAGCGCTCCGCGGCACGCTCGCCCTCGCGGCTGCTGCGACCGACGGCTGGGAGCTCTCGACCGCCGGATCCTTCGACCCACGGACTGACACCGACCTCTGGACCGACTTCGCCACCGACGGCCGCCTCGAACTCGCCCCTCCGGCCCGCGCCGACTCCCCCACGGCCGGGCCGGGCGGGGGCGCCGTGGCGGCGACGACCACGCTGCTGCCCGGTGAGCGCCGCTCGATCCGCTTCGCCATCGCGTGGGATCTGCCCATGGTCGAGTTCGGGGCCGGGCGACGCTGGTGGAAGCGGTACACGCGAACGTGGGGCCGCGCCGGCGACCGAGCGTGGGACATCGCGGTGGAAGCGCTGGCAGAGGCGCGGGTCTGGCGCGCGGCGATCGAGGCGTGGCAGGCGCCGATCCTTGCCGATGCTGGGCGGCCCGCGTGGTACAAGGCGGCGCTCTTCAACGAGCTTTACTTCCTCGTCGACGGCGGCACGTTCTGGGAGGCAGGCGAGGTCGGCGGGAACGATCCGGACCCAGGCGACGCCGGGCGGTTCGGCCTGCTCGAGTGCGTGGACTATCCCTTCTACGACACGGTCGACGTGGATTTCTATGCGTCGTTCGCGCTGCTCGAGCTCTTCCCCGAGCTCGAGTTGCGTGGTATCCGGGACCTTGCCGCGACGATCCCTCTCGACGACCCGACGGTGGTGACCATCCAGGCTTCCGGACGCGATGCGCCGCGAAAGCGCGGTGGGACCGTCCCGCACGATGTGGGCGGGCCCGCGGACGATCCGTTCCGACGACCCAACTGGTACCGCTTCCAGGATGTCAACGATTGGAAGGACCTCGGGCCGAAGTTCGTGTTGCAGGCGTGGCGGGACGCGCTGGCGGCCGGTCCGCACCGCGACACCATGGTCCGTGAGCTCTTCCCGATCGTCGACGCGGTCCTCCGGCGGCTCGCGGCTGCCGACCGTGACGGCGATGGCCTTCCCGAGCATGACGGCGTGCCCGACCAGACCTACGACACCTGGCCGATGCGGGGACCGTCAGCCTATGGCGGCTCGCTGTGGCTGGCCGCCCTCGCGGCCGCCGAAGCGATGGCACGCAGTCTCGGTGATGCGCAGGCGGAAGCACACTGGGCCGGCTGGTTCGAGCGTGCGCAGGTCGCGTTCGACCGGCGCTTGTGGCGCGGCGGCTACTACGCCTACGACGACGGCGACGCCGCGAGCTCTGATTCGATCATGGCGGATCAGCTCTGCGGCCAGTGGTACGCCGACGTGACTGGCCTCGGCGACCTCGTCCCGGCGGAACGGGTGGACGCCGCGCTACGGACGGTCTTCGCCCAGAACGTCTGCCGTTTCGGCGGCGGTCGGATGGGCGCGGTGAACGGGATGCGGGCTGACGGATCGGTCGACCGCTCGAGCGAGCAGTCGGCCGAGGTGTGGGTCGGGACGACCTATGCGCTCGCGGCGTTCATGATCGGCCGCGGTCTCGTCGACGAGGGCTGGCAGACCGCGCGCGGCGCGGCGGAGGCAACGTACGAGCGAGGACTGTGGTTCCGGACGCCGGAGGCGTACGACGCCGAGGGGAACTTCCGCGCATCGATCTACCTTCGCCCGTTGGCGATCTGGGCGATCGAGGAGGCGCTCCGGCGCCGGGCGGCGGGCAGCTAGCGGCCGAACGCGACCCCGGCAGCCGCGAGGAAGAGTCCGTACAACCCGACGGCCAGCCACAGGAGCTGCGCGACGTCAGGCCGGACCTTGACCGGGATCGGCGCCGTCCCACCTCGGTCGTCGGCGATGACCCCACGGCCCGTCCGGATCGTCATCGCTCGGCCCGAGCCGACGATGGTCAGGATGATCCCGGACATGAACAGGACGGCGACAGCCGGCTCCATAGAGACCCCCTACGGTGTGACGGATGCGGCGGCATGTGACGGTGCCGCGGATGAGGACGAGCGCATGGTAACCGATGCCCGTCGCTTCGACCGAGGACCCGAAAGGACTATCGGTCGACCACCGCCATGGCAGCCATCCGGGCCGACGGCGTCGGGGTCGACGGGTCATCGAGTGCCGGTAGGTCGGTCGGCTCCTGCCCGCGCCAGTCGGCCGTCGCCGTGATGGCCTCGAACGCGCGCGCAAGCTCGAACAGCTTCGGCTCCGACCACGGCGCGCCGATCAGCTGCAGCCCGACCGGCAACCCATCCGAGAGACCGGCCGGGATCGAGATGCCGGGCAGTCCGGCCATGTTGACCGGGAGCGTGCACGCATCCGACAGGTACATCGCGACCGGGTCCTCGAGACGAGCGCCGAAGCGGAACGCGACCGTGGGCGAGGTGGGCGCGACGAGGGCATCGAAGCCCTGCGCCCAGAGGGCATCGAAGTCGCCCTTGATGAGTGTCCGGACCTTCTGTGCCTTGAGGTAGTAGGCGTCGTAGTAGCCGGCGGAGAGCGCGTACGTGCCGAGCATCACCCGCCGCTTCACCTCCGGCCCGAAGCCCTTGCCGCGGGTGGCGAGGTAGTCGCCGAGCACGTCTCGTCCCTCGCCGAGCCGCGGGCCGTACCGGATGCCGTCGTACCGTGCCAGGTTCGCGGACGCTTCCGCGGGCGCCACGATGTAGTACGTCGCGAGGCCGTACTCGGTGTGCGGCAGCGAGACCGGCTCGACGATCGCGCCAGCCGCCTCGAGGGCTGCCACGGCCTCGCGGATCCGCTGCTCGACGCCGGGCTCCATGCCCTTCACGAAGTACTCGTCGGGCAGGCCGAGCCGCTTCCCCCGAACGGCGCCGGCCGCCTCGTCCTCCGAGTGCGGAAGGCGGAGCAGCCCATCCGGGACGGGCTCCGGCGACGACGTCGAATCGCGCTCGTCGCGGCCAGCCACGGCGTGCAGCAGCGCGGCCGCATCGCGGACGTCCCGAGCGAACGGCCCGATCTGGTCGAGCGAGCTCGCGAACGCGACGATCCCGTATCGGCTGACCCGTCCGTAGGTGGGCTTGAGCCCGACGATGCCGGTGAGCGCGGCAGGTTGCCGGATCGAGCCGCCGGTGTCGGTCCCGATCGAGGTCGGGCTGTGGAACGCCGCGACCGCGGCCGCCGAACCGCCACTGGAGCCGCCGGGGACCCGGTCGAGCGCCCACGGGTTGGCCGTCGGGCCGAATGCCGAATGCTCCGTCGAGGAGCCCATGGCGAACTCGTCCATGTTCGTCTTGCCAAGGATCACCGCGCCGACCTCGCGGAGCCGCTCGGTGATGTGGGCGTCGTATGGCGATCGGTATCCCTCGAGGATCCGCGAGCCGGCCGTGCACTGGCCGCCCTTCACGGAGACGAGATCCTTGAGCGCGACGGGGATCCCGAGCATAGGGTGGAGCCGCGCGACGGCGTCGGCACCGCCCGAACGCGCGTCCCGGAGCCGGCTATCTGCCGCGTCGGCCTCCGCGACGGCACGATCGCGGTCGATCGACAGCCACGCGTTCAGCCCCGGGTTCTGCCGCTCGGCGAGATCGAGATGGGCTTCCGTCAGCTCGCGCGACGACATCTCGCCTGCGCGGAGGCGGGCGGCCATGTGGTGGGCGTGGAGACGGGTGAGCTCGGTCATTCGCCGCCGAGGATGGCCGGAACGACGATCGACGCTCCATCGTCCTCCTCGGCGTTCGACAGGACCACGTCACGCGGCAGCGATGGCCGCGGGACGTCGTCGCGAAGGATGTTCTCGAGCTCGATCGTCTGCGCGGTCGGCGCGATGTGGTCGGTGGGCACCGTGGCGAGGATCGCGTACTGGTCGAGGATGTGGTTCAGCTGGCCCTCGAGGCGATCCAACTCATCCTCGGTGAGGCCGAGGCGCGCGAGATGGGCCACGTGTTCGACATCGGTGCGCGACAGGGTGGCCATGCGCCCGATGATAGCCGCGTGACTCCCCCACCGCGGCTGCGGCCGATGACGTCCGCCGACCTCGATCCTGCTGTCGAGGCGATCCTCGCCGACCATTTCGGGGATCGACGCGCGTGGTTCGAGTTCACGCTGCGATCAGAGGCGTGCTTTCCGGTGGTCGCAGACGTCGACGACGAGGTGGTCGGGACCGGCGTCGCGACGGTGAATGGCCCGGTGGCCTGGGTCGGGACCATCTGGGTGAAGCGCACGCACCGGCGGCACGGACTGGGCACGGCACTGACCGACGCGGTCATCGACGCCGCGACAGCGGCCGGCGCCCGGACGCTCGTCCTCGTCGCCACGGATCGCGGCCAGCCCTTGTACGAGCGGATGGGGTTCGACGTGCAGACCTGGTATCGGACGTTCGAGGCGCCCGGGACTGGCGGGGCAACGGATGCGGATGCACCCGCAGCCGTCCGGGCATTCGCTCCGAGCGACCTGCCCGAGATGATCGCGCTCGACCGCACCGCGACGGGCGAGGACCGTGCGGACGTGCTCGCGGCACTCGCCCGACCGGAGGCGACGCGCGTCCTCCTGGGCGATGACGGGGCGGTCCGGGGCTTCGTCGCCCGCGGCCCGTGGGGCGGCGGCGCGACGGTCGCTCCCCGCCTGGACGACGCGATGACGATCCTCGACGCCCGACGCCGGGCGAGCGCGCCCGACAAGCGGGTCCGGTGCGGCATCCTGCTCGAGAACGAGGCAGGTGCCGAAGCCCTGGAAGCTGCGGGTTGGCGGGAGGCATGGCGGGCCCCGCGACTGATCCGTGGGGAGCCCATGCACTGGCATCCCGAGCACCTCTGGGGCCAGTTCAACCATGCGATGGGCTGAGCCGTTCCGTCACCGCGCCTGACCCAAGGGTCCCGCCCGACCGGCCCGAAGGTGGGATGGTCGACGCGCCCTGTCCCGGGGAACCTAGAGGTCGTGATCTCGACCTCCTGCCTCCAATGCGGCACCCCAGCCGCGCGTCCTGACGCCACGTTCTGCCGTCGCTGCGGCCTGCCCTACGGTGACGCCCCACGCGCGGACGCCGAGCTCCCGACTTGCCCGGTCTGCTATCGGACCGTCGACGATGACGGGCGGACCGACAGCCTCGACCTCCCCGGGCTTCGTGTCGACCTGCGCCGCCACATGGCCGAGCACGACCGCCACCCCGTCGGCGACGACGACTGGCTCGAGACACTGCGCGAGGGTGACAAGATCCGCTGGGGCCGCTGGACGGCGCCGTTCGACACGGTCCGCCGGTACCTCGTCACCGGGCAGATCGAGGCCGGCCGCAACCGCCAGCTCGCCCACGACCTCATCGTCACCGCGATGACCCAGATCCGGCGCTTCGGCAAGGAGGGCGTCATCCTCGGCGACCAGCCCGAGTGGCAAGCGGCGCGCGTCGCCGTCTCGCAGCTGATGGAGCGCTACGCGCTCGGTCGGCGCTAGGCAGTCGGCTCGGGTCCGCTCAGGTCCCGCGAGGACGCTATCTCACCTCGGCGACCGGACTCGACGGCGCCGCGACCTCGGCGTCGGCGAACAGCTCGTCGTACGCGTACTGATCCCAGTCGCGCACCCAGATCTCGGCGATCTTCTCGTTCTCGATGCGGTAGACGACGACGCGATCGATCTCGATCTCGCGCCCGTTCCGTTCCACCCGCCACCGGACGAGACTCGCCGCATGGGTGTCGCTCGCGAGGATGTCATCGACACCCAGCGGCTGGAACCGGCCATCGGTGTCACGGAAGATCCGCGTGTAATAGGCGAGCACCGCGTCCTGTCCCCGGAACGTGCCGGCATGCGGGCTGCGGCCCGGGATGTGCAGCGCGAGGTCCTCGGCGAAGAACGGCAGCACGTCGGCCGCCTTTCCTGCCGTGAGCGTCTCCGAATAGCGCCGCATGAACTCGATGTTGGGGTGGGTCATCGTCTCCTCTGTCATAGCTCGCCCGCGAGCGATCGGCGAAAGCCATCCTCGTCGAGCACCGGCACGCCGAGTTCCTGCGCCTTCGTCAGTTTCGAGCCGGCCGATTCGCCGGCGACCACATAGTCGGTCTTCTTCGAGACGGATCCGCCGGGTTTGCCGCCCGCAGCGCGGATCGCCTCCTCGGCCTCCTGCCGGCTGAAGCCGGGCAACGTGCCCGTCACCACGATCGTCTTCCCGGCGAGCGGTCCTTCGCGGGCCCCGGCTGGTCGGCGGTCGGGCAGCTCCGCCTCGACGCCGGCGTCAGCCAGGTCGCGGAGTGCGGCACCGCCTGGCCCCTCGGATCCGAAATACGACGCAAGGCTCGTCGCGACCGTCGGCCCGACGCCATAGACGGACTCGAACGCCTCCGCGCCGGCTGTTTCCAGGAACGACGCGGCGCGCCCGAGCCATCCGTCACCGGCCGGCACCTGCTCGACCAGCCACATCGAGAGGTCGATCGCGGTCTGCTCGCCGACCTGCGGGATGCCGAGGCCATTGAGGATCCTCGCCAGGGGTCGGCGTCGGGATCTCTGGATCGCGCGGTGCAGGTTTTCGGCGCTCTTGCGGCCGAACCGGTCGAGCGATTCGAGGTCCTCGACCGAGAGCCGGTAGAAGTCGCCGCGCTGGCGGATCATCCCGCGCTGGAGGAGCTGTTCGAGGACCTTCCAGCCGGCACCCTCGATGTCCATCCCGCCACGTCCGACGAAGTGCGACAGCTCTTGCGAGACCCGTGCGGGGCAGACCGGGTTGGGGCAATACACGCGGACCGCTCCCTCGTCCTGCACGACCGCCGTCCCGCACACCGGGCACTCGGCGGGCATGACGAATTCGCGCTCGTCGCCGGTCCGTTTGTCGACCAACGGCCGGACGACCTC
>DATHTG010000383.1:0-4162 GCA_035463515.1 Candidatus Limnocylindrales bacterium | reverse complement strand
GAGCGGGCTTTCCTCAAGCTCTCCGTCGAGCAACGGGCAGTGCTCGTGCTGACCCACTACGCGGGGCTGCCGGCTCCGGAGATCGCGACGATCCTTCGGATCCCGGTCGGCACCGTCTACTCGCGAATCCATCACGGCACGCGGGCGATGCGGACCTCGCTGGTCTCCTCGCCGGTCGTGCCGGAACCCACGCCGGAGCAGGGACGATGACCGAGCCGATGGATCGAGCGCTCGCCGACTGGCTGCGCGACGGCCCCGATACGGGACCGCGCGAGGGCCTGGAGCGCGCGTTGATCGCGACGCGGCAGGTCTCCCAGCGCCCCGCGTGGGCCATCCCCGAAAGGTGGCTCCCGATGCAACTCACGATGCAGCGCGCACCGGCGATGCGGCCGGTGCTGCTCCTGGCGACCGTCGGCCTCCTCATCCTGACCTTGATCGGCGCGGCGATCCTCATCGGCTCGCAGCGGCGACTGCCTGAGCCCTTCGGGATCGCGCGGAACGGGGCGATCGTCTTCGAACAAGCAGGCGACCTGCTGATCGCGGACGACCTGCTTGGCACGAGCCGACCGCTCGTCGCCGGATCCGACCGTGACCTCGCCCCCTCGTTCTCGAATCAGGGTGACCGGATCGCCTTCATCCGCGACGTGGACGAAGGGATCCACCTCATGTCGGTGCGACCGGATGGTTCGGATCTCACGACGCTTGGGACCTTTCCGAGCTTCGATGGCTTCCGATGGTCGCCGGATGGCACCGCGCTCCTGATCAACTACACGGAAAGCGACCACACGGCCTTCAGGCTGGCGGTCGTCAGCGCTGACGGCTCGGGGTTCCGCGAGGTCGATCTCGGCCGTCCGGTCGATTGGGCCTCGTGGCGCCCTGACGGTCGTCACATCGTGTTCCGTGGCGCTCTCGGAGACGGGACGTCAGGCGCGTTCATCGCCGATGACGACGGCTCGAACGTACGCCGGTTGCCGATAGAGACCGTTAGCCCTACGGATTTCGAAGGTCTTGCGTGGTCGCCCGACGGGACGCACCTGAGCTTCATGAGCGATGGCAGTCTTGGCGGCGTGACCGGCTGGCAGATCGGCGTCGCCGACATCGACGCCGCCGGGGACTTGACCGCTCTCCGACGCGTGCGGTTCGATCCAGACGCATTCGACGAGATGCTGCCGGTGTGGTCGCCCGACAGCACGCAGTTCGCGTTCATCCTCGAGAACGAGGGGGTGCTGCAGATCGGGATCGGCCGACCTGACGGCTCCGGTCTGCGGCGGGTCGGCCCGACGACCGTCGATCGCAACGGCTTCGGCTACACATGGTCTCCCGACGGTCGCTCGCTCATCATCTCTAGGCGCCAGGGCACGGTATCGCTGTGGTCGGTCGATGTTGCGACCGGCGAGGCGACACTCGTCGAGGGCGTCACGGACAAGATCCCGACCTGGCAGCGGCTCGCGCCCTAGCTGGCCGACTCATCCAGATCACGCGGGCCGTTCGACCGACGCGTGCACCTCGATCGGGGTGGCGTCGCGGATGGCCCGCGGGATCTCGGCCACTCGTTCGACCTCCGCGATCAGTTCACGAATCCGCTCCTCCGGCGCGGGGGAGCGGACCGTGACGTCCACGGATATCGACGTCGAGCCTGAGCCGCGCGCCGGGAAGTCGCCATCCACCGTGATCTCGACCCGGTCGAGCTCGATGCCCATCGTCGCTGCCTCGCGATAGAGGTCGTTCGACCAGCACGCGGCGATCGCCATGTACAGGAGCTGGCCGCCGCTGAACCCCAGCCCGCCGCCGCCCGCGGCGACCGGGCGATCGACCGTGAGCGTGAACGGGCCGCCCTGACCGAGCGCCGTCGGCCCGTCGCCCACGGTCCGGAGCCGCACCCGATAGGCGTCGGACATCTGGCGCCCCCGTCAGCCCCGCTCGACCAGCGGCTTCACCTCGCCGACGAAGCGCTCGAACGTCTCGACGTCATACGGTGCCGGCTGCTCGGAGATCACCGTCCGGAAGCCGAGGTCGTAGTACGGCCGGAGCCGCTCCGCCATCTCCTCGGGCGTCCCGTTCCAGAACGTGTCGTCGTCCTCGACCTCGGACAACGGCGTCCTGTTGTGCTCCATGGCCGCCCTCCAGACGCGGTCCGCCTCCTCCTTCGAGTCACGGAGCGTGAACTTGACCCCGAGCGTGAACTCGATGTCCGCGATGTCGCGGCCCACGTCGTCGCAGTGACGCTTGAGGACGTCGACCTTGTGCGCCATCACATCGATGGGCCCCATCGCGTTCCACATGTCGGCGTACTTGGCGACGGTCCGCAGGGTCTTCTTCTCGCCGCTGCCGCCGATCATGATCGGGAGCCGCTTCTGGATCGGGAGCGGCTGGTGGCGGAGGTCGTCGAAGGTATATCGACCACCCGCTCGCGCCGTCGCCGACCCGCCGTCGAGGACCGTCCGCATCGCCTCGACCGCCTCGTCCATCCAGTCCAGGCGCTGGCCGAAGCCCGACCCGAAGTCGATGCCGTGCGCCTGGTGCTCGAGTTCGAACCACGCGCCGCCGATGCCGAGGATCGCCCGGCCGTCGCTGATGTGGTCGAGGGTCTCTGCAAGCTTTGCCGTCAAACCCGGGTTCCGGAACGTGTTCGCGCCGACGAGCAGGCCGAGGCGGGTCCGCTCGGTGGCCATCGCCCATCCGGCCAACGCCATCCAGCCCTCGACGATCGGCTGGTACGGGTCACCGAAGATCGCGTACAGGTGGTCCCAGGTCCAGAGGTGGTCGTACCCGAGCGAGTCGACGCGCTTGGCCGCATCGACCATCTCCGGCCAGGTCGCTGCCTGGCTCCACAGCAGGATTCCGGTCTTGAGCTCGGTCACGGGTGCCTCCGGGGAAGTCGATCTGGCAGGGGTCGTCCAGTCTAGGGAAGCGTCGCGAGATCCTGCTCGATCGGCTCGCGGTCCTCGGCGTCCGAGATCCCCTCGATGGCGCGCACGGCCTTGGCCTTCCACGCGGCGACGCCCTCGGGATCCTCGGCGACCGCCGACGCCCGTGCGAGCGCCTCGTACGCGGCGGCGAGGTCGAAGTCACCGATCTCGTGGTCCTCGACGATCGCGAGGCACCGGCGGGCGTGCCACATCGCGGGTTCGGCTCGACCGAGGACCGCGTACACCCGCGAGCACTGCCACTCGCCGCGGGCGAGGTTCGCAGGCTCGACGCCGTCGGCAAGACCCCAGTGGAACCGCGATGCATGGGCGGCGTGGATCATCTCGTCGTCGTCAGCCGAGGTCCGGTCGGGCGCGTCGATGAGCGTCCAGACGTGGTTGAACAGGGCGACCGCGATCGTCCGATGCGCGGCAGGATCGAGCGCGCCGGCGAGGCTCTCGTGTGTCACGGATCAGGCGTTGTCGAGCTCGCGATCGATCGCGCGCATGATGAACCGCGCCGCCTCGGCGCTCTTGCCGCCGAGCTTCGCGCCCTCGTCCTGCTCAAGCGCTTGGCGGAGGTCCATGAGGTACTGCTCGAGCGGCGGTGTCATCGCGAGCGCCCCCTCGCCGACCGCAACCTCGATCCGGGCGATGACAGCGCGCGCATTGTCGACCGCGTGCCCCTTCGCGGCGATGAGCTCCCTGACGTCACCCCGAGCCTGATCGGCGGCGGGACCGGCAGTGCTCACGAGAAGCGCCGGACGGTTCGCTTGAACAGGCTGCGGCCCGCGGACGGCGCGCCCACGGTCTCACGCTCGGGCTCCGCGTCCATATCGTCCGGGGCTGCGTCGGACTCTGCCTCCAGAGCGGCCCGCTCCGCATCACGCTCCGAGTCACTGTCTCGCAGCTTCCGCCAGTCGCTCTCGAGGACGCTCATCGCCAGCTCGTCCCACCAGCGACCGTCGCGGAAGATCGATTCTCGAGCGCGGCCCTCGGTCACGAACCCGCATCGCCGGTACGTATGGATCGCGCGCTCATTGAACTCGAAGACGAAGAGGGCGACGCGATGGAGGCGGAGCGGGCCGAACGCATGTCCGAGCATGAGGCGCGTCGCCTCAGTGCCGTAGCCACGGCCCCAGGCGTCCTTCTCGCCGATCGTGATGTGGTACAGGGCCGAACCGTTGTCGCCGTCGAGCTGGCTGAACGCACACGTACCGACCAATCGGTCGGTCGCCCGCTCGTGGATCGCCATG
>DATHTG010000382.1:0-1921 GCA_035463515.1 Candidatus Limnocylindrales bacterium | reverse complement strand
ACTCGTTCTCCTGCTCGGCGTCTCCTTCGCGACCGGCATCGGCGTCGGCAGCGCGGTGATGCCCAACGTGAGCGTGGGCGGGGTATCGCTGGCGGGACTGGATCGCGAGGCTGCTGCGGCCCGCCTCGCCGACCGGCTGCCGTCGCTCAGCGCAGGAACCGCGACCGTCGTGGTCGGACCCGACGAGTTCGGGGTGCCGTACGCCGAGCTGGGCCGCGGATATGAGATCGAGGCGATGCTCGACGCTGCCTTCTCGGTCGGCCGCAGCGGGAATCCGATCGACGATGGCATCGCGCGCCTGCGCGCCCTCGCCAACCCGACGTCGCTGCCGGTCGTGGTGCACGCGTTCGATCGGCCGGCGCTCGATGCCGTGGCCGCGGACCTGTCGCGCCGCGTCGCCGTGACCCCGGTCGAGGCCATGGTCGTGCGGGACGGCATCACCTTCGACGTGCGGGACGGCGCCGCCGGACGTCAGCTCGCCGCCGACGAGATTCGCGCCGCGCTGGCCGTCGTGGCCGCCACCGCCGACCCGGCCGATGTCCGCATCGAGCTGGCGGCGGAGCCGGTCGCCCCCCTGGTGGCCACCGGGGTCGCGACCGCCGCGGCCGAGGCCGCTCGTTCCGTCGTCGCCGACCTCGAGCTGACCATCCCGGGCGCCGTGGACGGTGAGGAGCCGCTGGTCATCGAGGCGGAGACCATCGCCGAGTGGGTGAGCTTCGGTCCCGACGGCGCCTCCCCGTACACGTTGCGCATCGATGCCGATGCGGTCGGGGCCGCGGTCGCCGCCATGACCGAGGCGGTCGATCGGGATCCGGTGAATGCGCGGATCACCGTCGCCGGCTCCGGGCTCGGCGGAGTCGTCCCGGGACAATCGGGACGCGTGCTCGACGTGGAGGCATCCAGCGACGGCATCCTGACCGCCCTCAGCGGCCGCGGTGGAGGCACGCCGACCGCGTCGTTCGCGCTCGCCGTGGACGTCACCGAGCCCGAGCTCACCACGGAGGAGGCCGAGGCGGCGCTGCCGCAGATGCAGATGATCTCGTCGTGGACGACCACCTACGTGCCCGGCGACGGCAATGGGTTCGGCGCGAACATCAGCATCCCCGCGTGGGACCTCGACGGACACAACCTGGCGCCGGGCGAGTGGCTCAGCTTCTGGGAAGGCATCGGGCCGGTGACGGTGGAGCGCGGGTACACCTACGGCGGGGCGATCATCAACGGCCGCAGCACCCAGGGTGTCGCCCTTGCCGGTGGGATCTGCTCGACGTCGACCACCCTGTTCAATGCGGCGATGCGGGCCGGCCTCGAGATCGGGGAGCGGACCGCGCACTACTACTACATCGATCGCTATCCGACCGGGCTCGACGCGACCGTGTCGATCTTCGACGACTGGGTCACCGACATGACCTTCCGCAACGACACCGAGCACCCGATCGTGATCCGCGGATACGGCTCCCCGGGACAGGTCACCTTCCAGGTCTGGTCGGTGCCGAACGGGCGGACCGTGGCCCTCAGCGATCCGATCATCACGAACCGCCGGTCCGCCATCGAGACCACGCAGCTCGACGCCAGCCTGGCGCCCGGCTCGGCCCGTCGCGTGGAGTACCCCCATGACGGCTTCCAAACGTCGGTCACCCGAACGGTCTACGGACCGGATGGCTCGGTGGTGCATCAGAACACGTGGTTCAGCGACTACCGGACCGTGAACGGCATCACGCTGGTCGGCCCGAGTGCGCCGAGCTCATCGGCCTCCGACGACGATGATGGCGGCGACGCCGCGGGCGACGGGGGCATCGGGGATCCACCCGGAGACGACCCGCCCGACGAAGAGGGCTGACGGCCTCTCGGCGGACTCTCCGCTAGACTCGTCCGGAGTGATCCCCCCGGAGCGCATCCGCAACTTCAGCATCGTCGCGCACAT
>DATHTG010000381.1:0-1750 GCA_035463515.1 Candidatus Limnocylindrales bacterium | reverse complement strand
GTCGAGCAGGACGACGAGACCGGCAAGTACCGCCTGGGCCTCGTGGTGATCCGTCTGGCGGAGCGGGCCGAGCGGACGCTCGACCTGCGCGGCATCGCGATGCCGGAGCTGGAGCGGCTCGCCCGCCTCACCCACGAGACGACCGGGGTGGGGATCCTCGATGGTGAGTCGCTGCTGACGGTCGCGCAGGTCGATGGACCGAACCTCATCGCGGTCGGTGACTGGACCGGACGGTCGACGCCACTCCACTGCGTGGCATCGGGCAAGGTCCTGATGTCGTCGCTGGCCGAACGCGAGGTCCTCCGGATGGTCCGGCGGGGGCTGGTCCAGTACACGGAACGCACGATCATCGAGCTCGAGCCACTCCTCGAGGAGCTGGCACGGATCCGCCGGCGCGGCTACGCGACGGCGATCGGGGAGTACGAGCTCGGGCTCAACGCCGTGGCCGCCCCGATCCACGACGCGCGCGGTAACGTCATCGCCGCGGTCGACATCTGGGGCCCGGCGTTCCGCCTCACCCCGCGGCGCATCCCCGAGCTGGCCGCCCAGGCCCGCGAGGCAGCGGCCGCGATCTCGGTCCGCCTCGGCGGCACTGTCCCGGAACGCCCGACCGCCGCCGCCCCTGCCGCCGCGCCGGTGCCTGCCACCGCCTGACGGGCGGCGCGCGCGGGCGCCGGCACGCAGCCAGTCAACTCCACGAACGCTTCCCGGCCACGTACCGGCCACGTACCGGCCGCTTGGCGGCCCCTTGCCAGCCGCGTACTCGATAGGCTGTAGGCCATGCCGCTCACACCCGACGAGGTCGCAGCCCTCATCCGCACCACGCTGCTGCCGATCCTGCTCATCCTGATCGTCGCGGTGATCGCGGCGAGGCTCGCGAGCGTCTTCGTCCACGGGATCGTCCGCGCGCTCATGGACCGCGAGGCGACCGAGGGCACCGCGCAGGAACTCTCGGCCGTCGAGCTCAAGAAGCGGATGGACACGCTCGACGACCTCGGCGCTCACGTGATCCAGTTCTTCATCGTCGTGATCGCCGCGCTCATGATCCTCGACAAGCTCGGGCTCGACATCGGGCCCGCCGTCGCCGGGCTGGGCGTCATCGGGATCGCCGTCGGTTTCGGCGCCCAGACACTGGTGCGCGACTATCTGACCGGGGCACTGATCCTCCTCGAGAACCAGTTCAGCGTGGGTGACGTCGTGCGCCTCGCCGGCGTCGCCGGCACCGTCGAAGACTTCAACCTTCGCCGGACCACCGTCCGCGACATCGACGGCGCGGTCCACACCATCCCCAACGGCGAGATCAAGGTCGCCTCGAACCTGACGCGGGTCTGGGCCCGCATCAACCAGGACGTCACGCTCGCCTACGGCACCGACCTCGATCGGGCGATCGAGATCGTCGACGCCGTCGGCCAGGCCATGAAGGAGGATCCGGCGTGGCGCAAGAGCGTGCTCGAGCCTCCGCGCGTCGACCGCGTCGATGCGCTCGGCGAACAGGGCGTGACGCTCAAGATCCTCGGTTCGGTGCGGGCTCCTGATCAGTGGGCGGCCGCCGGCGAGTATCGCAAGCGCCTCCTTGCCGCCCTCGACGCCAACGACATCGATACGCCCGGGCGCATCCGGGCTCCCGAGGTGCAACCGTCCGTGCCGGGCACGGCGCGGTAGGATGACCCGGCCAGCTTGACTCCCGGAGGTGTGTGTCCGTGAGCCCCGAGTCGACCTCGACCGAAACCCCGACCTCGGCCGCCGCGAT
>DATHTG010000380.1:0-6088 GCA_035463515.1 Candidatus Limnocylindrales bacterium | reverse complement strand
CGGACGTCCCGGACGATCGGAGCCAGGCGGTCATCGACCGCACGACCCGCCAGATCACCTCGGGTGGCGGGCAGATCACCAAGGTCGCCCCGTGGGGGCGCCGCCGTCTCGCCTACCCGATCGACCGGTACCGCGAAGGCTCGTACCACATCATCCTGTTCCAAGCGCCCGGCGATGCCCTCGCCGAGCTCGAGCATGGCCTGCTCATCACCGAGGAGGTCCTGCGGCATCTGGTGACCCGCGACGAGCGGCCCGTGAAGGCCTCGCGCCGTGAGGACGGCGGTGACGTCGAGGAGACCGACGACTCCGATCTGCCGTCCGGTATCGACGAGGAAGAGGACGACGACGGCCGCGAGCGGATCGGCGAGGACGAGAGCGAGGCGGCCCCGGCCGCCATCGACTAGGGGAGAGCGCGACGATGGCCCTGTGCAAGGTGATGATCATCGGCAACCTCGGGTCGGATCCCGAGATGCGCTACACGCCGAACAACCGCGCGGTGACGCAGTTCAACGTCGCCGTCAACCAGAGCACCAAGAACCAGCAGACCGGCGAGTGGGTCGAGGAGACCGACTGGTTCCGCGTCAGCGTCTGGGGTGACCGCGCCGAGCGCATGGCGGAGACGCTGCGCAAGGGCAACAAGGTCTTCGTCGAGGGTCGCTTCAAGACCCGCCAGTTCGAAGGCCGCGACGGGCAGACCCGCACGTCGCTCGAGATCACCGCGGATTCGATCGTGAACCTCGAGCGCCGTCCTCGTGACGACGACGGATCGTTCAACGCGGCGCCCGCCGGGGCCGTCCCTGCAGGTGGCGGCGTCCGGCCGCAACGAGCGCCGTCGGACGACACCGACCTCGACGACCTGCCGTTCTGACCCTCTGACCGACGCTGTACCGATACTGACCGGAGAGCCCTGACTCATGCCGACCGCCCGTTCGCGCAAGCGCGACGACTTCTACCGAGACCGACGCCGCCGAAAGGTGTGCGCGTTCTGCGCCGACAAGACGACGCAGATCGACTACAAGGAGGTCAACCGCCTCCGCCGCTACCTGTCGGAGCGCGCCAAGATCGAGCCGCGCCGCAAGACCGGCACGTGCGCCGGGCACCAGCGCGAGCTGGCCGTCGCCCTCAAGCGCGCCCGCCACGTCGCGCTGCTCCCGTACGCGCCCCAGCACCTGCGCCCATAGCGATCGCCGCAGCTCGACGTTCCTGAGATGGCGGTCGGGCTGTTGATGATCGCCGGCGGCGCGGCCGCCGGCCTGTTCGGGTCGCTGCTGGGACTCGGCGGGGGCGTCCTGATCGTGCCGCTGCTGACGCTCGTGTTCGGGCTCGAGCTGCGCGAAGCGGTCGGGGTGTCGCTGGTCAGCGTGATCATGACGAGCAGCGTGGCTGCGGGCGTATACCTCGAGCGCCACGTCGCTGACCTCCGTCTCGGGATGCGCCTCGAGCTGTTCACGGCCTTCGGTGCGCTCATCGGTGGATCGATCGCCTTCCTGATCGAGGAACGCGTGCTCGCGCTCCTGTTCGCCGGGCTGCTCGCCTACGTCGCGATCTCGATGCTGCGGGCACGCCAGGCGCCGGCCGGGGCGACGCCAGGCGACCAGTCGACCTCGTATGAGGTGCGGAACCTGCCGCTCGGCGTCGTGGGCGCGACCGGTGCCGGCGTGCTGTCGGCGCTGCTCGGCGTCGGCGGCGGTATCGTCAAGGTGCCGCTGATGCACCTCGGGATGGGCGTCCCGCTGCGCGTCTCGACCGCGACCAGCAACCTGATGGTGGGCATCACCGCGGCGGCGAGTGCCGTGATCTACCTGATCCACGGCGAGGTCGACCCGTACATCGCCGGTCCGACAGCGATCGGCGTGTTCCTCGGCGCGAGCGCCGGTTCGCGGATCGCCCATCGCGTCGATCTGCGCGTCCTGCGCTTCCTCTTCGTCGCCGTCCTGCTCTACACCGCCGTGCAGATGCTGCTGCGGGTGATGGGATGACCGACTTCGAGCGGACCATCGGTCGGCTGCTCATCGCCGTGACGTACATCGCCACGGGGCTCCTGGCGGTCGGGGTCGCGCTGATGCTCGCATCGGGCATCTCGCCACTCAGCGGCGGCCCCCGCCTGGATATCGCATCGCTCGCGGGCGATCTCTCGTCACTGCAGCCGGCGGGCTTCCTGTGGCTCGGGTTGGTCGCCGTGATCGCCACGCCCATCACCCGCGTCGTCGCCGCGGCATTCGCGTTCGCGGCAGCGGGAGAGCGACGGATGGTGGCGGTCGCCGTTGCGATCGTGGCGGTGATCTCGGTCAGCATCGTGACGGCGCTCGCCGCTGGATAGGGTCCTGTTCGGGCGGCCGGGGACGGCACGCTATACTCGGCCACCTTGCAAGGCCTTGCGCGAACGCCAGTCGGCGCTCACGCCGTCACGCAGGAGTTGCGCCGCATGACCACGGAGACGACGGCCAGCACCGAGGCGACGTCCGCCTCGTCGGCCCACCACGCCCCGACTCCGGGGAGCCTCGACGACCTGATCTGCTACTTCGAGGGCGACTTCGTCCCGATGAAGGACGCCAAGGTCAGCATCATGACCCACGCGTTCATGTACGGGACCGCGACGTTCGAGGGCATCCGGGCGTATTGGAACGAGGAGCAGGGCACGCTCTACGGTCTGAAGGTCCGCGAGCACGTCGAGCGCATCCGCCAGTCATGCCGGATCCTGTTGATGCAGGACATCCCGTCGGTCGACGAGCTGACTCGGCTGATCATCGAGACGGTCCGCCGGAACGGGTTCCGAGAGGACGTCTACATCCGCCCGTCGTTCTACAAGTCGACGAAGGCGATCGGCGTTCGTCTGCATGACCTCGACAACGAGCTGTACATCATCACGCTGCCGTTCGGGAACTACATCGATACCGCGAACGGCGTGCGCCTCATGACATCCTCGTGGCGGCGGAACGCCGACGAGGCACTCCCCGCTCGCGGCAAGATCGTCGGGGGCTACGTGAACATGGCCTTCCAGAAGTCGGAAGCCGAGCTCAACGGCTTCGACGAGGCGGTCGTGCTCACCGCGGGCGGCCACGTGAACGAGTCGTCGGCAGCGAACATCTTCGTGATCCGGGACGGTGTGGCACTCACCCCACCGGTCAGCGACGACCTCCTCGAGGGCGTGACCCGCAAGGCACTCATCGAGCTGATGACCAACGAGGGCATCCCGACGGCCGAACGCTCGATCGATCGGTCGGAGCTGTACGTCGCGGACGAGATCTTCGTGTGCGGCACCGGCGTCCAGGTGTCGCCGGTCGTCGAAGTCGACCACCGGCCGGTCGGGTCGGGCGAGGTCGGACCGATCGCGCGGCTCGTCCGCGACCGCTATTTCGAGGCGGTCCGCGGCAGGATCCCGGCGTACCAGCACTGGCTCACGCCGATCGGATAGCGGCGTGGCCCGGCGCCCGCGTGGGCGGCCGTTGGTGAACGCTCAGGACTGCTCGTCCCGGTTTCGAGGGCGATGGCTTCAGCCTCGTTTCCTTGGTGCGCGCTGGCGCGTGCGCCGCCCGATCCGTCGTCGAAGCGGGCGTTCGACGCGCTTCGGGCGCAATAACGGGACTCTGGGACTCGTGGCAGCGACGCCGGCCCGCCGCGCCGACCTCAGGACGACGGCGGCGGCTCGAGATCCGGCGTGTTCCGCCCGATGAGGACCGTGACGTCGACCGGGATGGCCGGATCTGCCTTGGTCTTGACCTTCACGTCGAACAGCTTCTCGAGGTAGGCGATCGTGCCCGGGATCTTCTCCTCGGCACCGTTGTAGACCGTGATCACGGTCGTGCTCGGAACGGAGCCCTTGGGCCGGCCCCGCGGTGCCGAGGCGGCGAGCCCGTGGTACTCCAGGTACCCGGCCAGGCGCGTCCCCTTGTTCGTCTGCGATGTCCCGTTCTGGAGCCACACGTGCGCGCCTTCGGCCGCGAGCGCCTGCCGTAGGGCCTCATCCCGCGGGTCCGCGGAGAACGCGTTCTTCACTGCCTGCTTGATGCGGTTGATATTCGGGATGACCACGCAGCCACGGCTGTCCGCGCAGGTGTCGCGGGAATAGAGCGGCGGCGCGAACACGAACGACCGGATGTTCGCGGTGTCGACCTGCGACGCCAGCCCCAGCAGCTCGTCGAGCTGATTGACCGGGACGTCGGTCCGAACGGCCGATTTGAGCGCCGCGACGAGCTCCGGCAGGCGCGGGATGAGCGCCTGCGGATCGGCCTGCTGCCGGAGCGACAGCAGGACGCGCTGCTGCCGCGCGCCGCGATCGAAGTCGGTCGACGTGTGTCGGGAGCGCGCGTAGCGCAGCGCCTGGTCGCCGTCCATGTGCTGGAGCCCGGTCGGGATGTACAGCCGCTGCGTCCGGCCCGTCGTGCCCGGGAACTCGTCGTCGGACACGGGAACCTGGACGTTGATGGTCACCCCACCGACGGCGTCGACGACCTTCTTGAATCCCTCGAAGTTCACCTCGACGAAGTAGCGGATCTTGACGTCGTACAGCTCGCCCAGGATCGACTTCAGGGCGTTGTAGCCGCGCGTGCGGTCATTGCCAGGCCACAGGTCCGAACGGCGCCGGTTCTGCGCCCAGAACGAGTTGATCTTCTGGCCGTAATCCCGGCCCCACACCCGCTGGGCCGGCCCAGGCGGGACGGGCACATCGACGGTGTCCCGGGGCAGGCTGAACATCGCGACCTGCTTGGTCACGGGGTCGATCGAGATCGTGATGAGCGTGTCTGTGTTGTGCCCGCCGCGCTGCTCGTCCGCTCCGATGAGCAGGATGTTCAGCCGTTCGCGACCGTCCCATTCCGGCACCTCCACCGAGGGCACCGGCGTCCCGGCGATCGACGGATCGGGCGTTGGCGGCTCGGACGGCTCCACGGTCTCGTCGACCGGTCCCGTATCCGTAGGCGACGGAGAGGCCGACGGATCGGCGCAATCGGCTTCGGTGCCCTCGTTGATGAACACGCAGTTGGCGAAGTCGCGGGCCAGGAGGTCGACCCGGGCGACGACCACGTGCGCACCGGCCATGACGAGGAGGACCGCGGCCAGTCCGGCGATCGACAGGGGATTCCGCGGCAGCCGGGCTCGTCCCAGCCGGCCGTCGCCCGACGCCGCGTAGGCGTTCAGGTATTCCGTCACGCGATAGGCGTCGATGATCGCGACGACCCGGTAGACGAGCGCGATGAGGTTGAACACGAAGATGGCGCCGACGAGCTCGATGAACGCACTGAGCAATTCGAAGCGGTCCATCCGGATCACGAATCCGGCGATCAGCGCGAGCAGGAGCAGTGGCGGCGCCGCGAACAGCAGGGCGCGGGTCGGGACCCCGGCGTAGAGGTGGCCGAGGCCCGGGAAGAGCAGCGACAGGAACGCCGCGGTGAAGGGCGACCTGGCGCGCGGTCGCGCCTCCTGCGGGCTCTGCATCGCGCGTAGGATACTCGGACTCGTTCGCCGGGCATGCCGGGCCGCATCCCGGCTGGCCGACCTCGCCCCGCACCCCGGAGATGCATGTTCCGACCCGTCACCTCGAAGCCCGATCTGGTCGCCCAGGAACACGAGTTGCTCGAGGCATGGCGTGATCGACGGACGTTCTCGCGGCTGAGGGCGCAGAACGCGGGCGGACCGCGCTGGAGCTTCCTCGACGGGCCGATCACCGCGAACAACCCGATGGGCGTCCACCACGCCTGGGGGCGTGCGTACAAGGACCTCTATCAGCGTTTCCACGCGATGCTCGGCGAGGATCAGCGCTACCAGAACGGGTTCGACTGCCAGGGCCTTTGGGTCGAGGTCAACGTCGAGCGTGACCTCGGGTTCACGTCGAAGCGCGACATCGAAGAGTTCGGCATCGACCGGTTCGTGACGCTCTGCAAACAGCGCGTACTGACGTATGCCGCGCGCCAGACCGAGCAGTCGATCCGGCTCGGGATGTGGATGGACTGGAACGATCCCGACGAGCTGCGCCGGCTCGGCGATCAGCTCGGGAGCGATCCGGGCGCGACGACGACGATCGAGGGGACGAACGGGCCGGTGACCGACACGGTCGAGATGCTCGTCGGGCGGCTGGGGATGCCCGAGGTGG
>DATHTG010000379.1:0-1941 GCA_035463515.1 Candidatus Limnocylindrales bacterium | reverse complement strand
TTCAACGTCGCCCGCGACAGCTAGGACGCGATCGATGAAGAGGTGCTCCCATACGAGCGCCTTGATCTCGTCGATCTTCTCGCGATCGGCGACGTGCGTCTTGACCAGCAGGTCGTGGATCTCGGACGCGACCGCGTAGGTGTCCTCGGGGACGATCGTCGCGAACAGGTCGGCGTGGCGGATCGCGTCGACGACGGTCTTGCGCGGCTGATATCCGCCGGTGAGTACGAGTCCGAGGGCATCGCCGGCAGCTGGCGCCTTGATGCGATGCGCGTGGACGATCGCAGCGATGACGTCCTCGCGGTCACCGGGCACGATCACGAGTGACCGCTCACCGATCCGCTGGAGCATGTGCTCGGGCTCCATCGCCCCGATCGCGACACCGCCGATCACCTGGTCGAGGTCGGGACCAGGGTGGATCGTCTCGCCGTGGACGCCTTCGAGGACCATCGCGAGGGTCGGGTTCGACAGGATCGGGCGATATGGGAGCACGCCGAGGAGAGGGATGTCGTGCTTGGCAAGGCCTCGCTCCAGCGTCTTCGCCAGGTCGGGTTTCGCGGCGAGATCGACCTTGTTCACGATCGCGCCCGCAACCCGGACGCCGGAGCGCTCGAAGAGCGCCTTGTTGAGGACGATCTCGTCGATCGGCCGGCCGACACCGCCCTCCGAGACGATGACCGCCGGCGATCCGAGCATCGCCGCGACCACGGCATTCGAGAGCCCGATCACGGCGCCCACACCCGCGTGCCCGGTCCCCTCGATGAGGAGGATGTCCCGATCGTGGGCGAACCGGGCATGGGCGGCCCGGATCTTCGCCGGGAGGTCCTCGACGACCTTGCCGTCGATGTACGACTGGGTGAACCCGCGCGGGATGTGGACCGGGCTCATCTGCGCAAGCGGTTCGTGCAGCTCGAACACGGTCTTCATGAGGACGGCGTCCTCGTCGGCTGGGACGCCGTCCTCGATGACGTAGCGCTGGCCGACCGGCTTGATGAAGCCGGTCGAGAGGCCACGCCGCTGGAACCCGTCCATGACGCCCAGGCTGACCGTGGTCTTGCCGCGGTTCTGGCCCGTGGCCGCCAGATAGATGTGTCTCATGAAGCTGCCTTGGTCACTCCGAGCGACGAGGCGACGCTCCTGCTAGCCATCGGCGCGAGGACTGTGCGTCATCGCGGTCGCGCCGGTCCGCTGGTCTTCGCGAGCGTCGGGCCGACCCGCGGCACGGCGGTGCTAGCCGTGCGCCCCGGTCTTGCGCTCGACCAGGCTCAAGGCATCGCGAAGGCGCGCCACGCCCTCGGAATCGACCGCATCGGGCTCGAGGTATGGGCCGAGCCGCTCGAGGATGTCGGTCACGAGGCCGAGGAAGACACCCGCGTCGGCCACGAAGAACTGCGGCTCGTTGTTGTACCGGACGAGCGTCAGCCGGCCCTGGAGGACGCGCCGCTCCTCGACGTGGGCGACCTGCGTGGCGAAGTTGTGGCCCTGGATGCCGTCGGGGTTGTTGAGGAAGTTGAGGGCGTTGTCGATCGCCAGCCCGAACCGGGCGCGCCAGGCCACAAGGCGTTCATGCACCTCGGACGGGATACGCACCTCGGCGACCTCGTCGAAGACCTCCGGCGCGACCGTCAGCAGCCCGACGAGCGTCGTCCCGGCGCGTGGGCCGAGCATCACCTGCAGGCTCCGCTCGAGGGTGAACACCTCCGAGTCGAATCGCGGGCTGGTGATGACGTCGGTCAGCAGATCCTCGACGTTGTCGAGCACGCCCGGTTCGCCGACCGCGTTCGACAGGTGGAGGATCTCCTCCTTGAACAGGAACTTCTCTTCGTGGTCGAGCATGGGCCGGAATGGTAGCACCGGCCCCTGCCCGCTCCGAGCGCCGACCTACGGATAGAGGCCGCGCATCGACATGGCATTGGCGACCCGGTCCACGGCCAGGAGATA
>DATHTG010000378.1:0-10972 GCA_035463515.1 Candidatus Limnocylindrales bacterium | reverse complement strand
GCGACCGGTCGGTACAACGCTCGTTCGGCGTGTGTGACGCAGGATCCGTGTGCGCCGGGGCGCCCCGGCGCGATCGATCAACGCCCGCGCTGATGGCGTTCCCGCGACGAGCAACATGACCGGCCGCGGCCAGACCCGCTGCTATACTCCCGCCGTGCCCGACCTGATCAAGACCACAGCGGAGCCATGCCCAACGTGACCAGGAAGCCGCTCACGGTGGCGGTCGTCGGCGCGACGGGCGTCGTCGGCGGGACGATGATCCGGATGCTCCTCGAGCGGGAGTTCCCGTACGGCGAACTCCGGCTCCTCGCAAGTGCTCGCAGCGCGGGACGGGAGATCGACGTCGCGGGGACGATGTACCCCGTCCACGAGGCGACGCCCGAGGCATTCGACGGTGTCGATATCGCGCTGTTCAGCGCAGGCGGCGACACATCCAAGGCCCTCGCGCCAGAGGCTGCCAAGCGCGGCGCGACCGTCATCGACAACTCGAGTGCCTGGCGGATGGACCCGACCGTGCCGCTCGTCGTGAGCCAGGTCAATCCGGACGACCTCGCGGCGCACGAAGGGATCGTGGCCAACCCGAACTGCTCGACCATGCAGCTCGTTCCGGTCCTGATGGCCCTGCGTGACGCGGTCGGACTGGAGCGCGTCGTCGTGGACACGTATCAGGCGGTCTCCGGCACCGGCGGGAAGGCGATCCGCGAGCTGCAGGACCAGGTCGAAGCACACGTCGGCGGTCGCCCTCTCGACGCGACCGTCTACCCGCACCAGATCGCGTTCAACGCTCTGCCGCAGGTCGACGTCTTCCTCGAGAACGGGTACACGAAGGAAGAGTGGAAGGTCGTCACGGAGAGCCGGAAGATCCTCCACCTCCCCGATCTGCGCATCTCGAGCACGGCCGTCCGCGTGCCCGTGTTCGTCGCACACTCCGAGGCGGTCCACGTCGAGACCACCGACCCCATCACGCCCGAGCGGGCCCGGACGCTGTTCGCCGCGGTCCCTGGCGTCGTCGTCCAGGACGACCCCGGCACCTCGACGTACCCGCTCGCCACCGACGCGGCCGGGAGCGACGAGGTCTTCGTCGGACGTGTGCGACAGGACCCGTCGATCGACGGCGGACGCGGCCTCGCGTTCTGGGTCGTCAGCGACAACCTGCGCAAGGGGGCCGCCACGAATGCCGTCGAGCTGGCGGAGATCCTCGTCGAGCGCGGGTGGGTGAAAGCCGCCGCGACACGGGACGCGGCCGGATCCCCGGCGTGACCGACGCCGAGCGCCGTGCGGCGCTCGAGGCGATCGCGGCGGAAGTCCGCGATTGCACCCGCTGCCGGCTCCACGCCACCCGAACGAAGGCCGTCCCCGGCGAGGGTGACCCATCGACCGAGGTCGTGTTCATCGGTGAGGGGCCCGGCCAGAACGAGGATCTCGAGGGCCGGCCGTTCGTCGGGCGAGCCGGCGGTCTGCTCGTGAATCTGCTCGCCCACATCGGCTGGACGCGGCAGGACGTCTTCATCACCAACATCGTCAAGTGCCGGCCACCCGGCAATCGGGATCCCGAGCCCGACGAGGTCGCGGCCTGCGCGCCCTATCTCAAGCGTCAGCTCGAGGCGCTCGACCCGGCTGTCATCGTGACGCTGGGGCGCCACTCGATGGGGCGGTTCATGCCGGGTGCCCGGATCTCGCAGGCGCACGGGACGACCGGCCCGGTCGACCCGGCGAGCGGCGCCCGAGACGCCACGGTCTTCGCCATGTACCACCCGGCCGCCGCCCTTCGAACGCCGGCGGTCGAGCGTGACAGCTACGACGACGTGGCCCGCATCCCCGCGGTCCTGATGGAGTCACGCGAACGGCGGCGCGCCGACCGCATCGCGGCCCGCGAGGCCGCGCTCGCGGCAGCGGCACCAGTCGCGGCCACATCACCCATCGGTCCGATCGTGACGGCTCCACCCGCCGACACCGACGACCAGCTCACCATCTTCTAGACCCGACCGACGACACCACCAAGGACTTCATGACAGACCAGCAAGACACGCCGCTCCGCATCATCCCGCTCGGCGGGGTAGGGGAGATCGGCAAGAACATGTACGTGTTCGAGTACGGCGAGGACATCGTCGTCATCGACTGCGGGCTGATGTTCCCCGACGAGGAGATGTTCGGCATCGACCTCGTCATCCCGGACGTCACCTATCTCAAGGAGAACCGGCACAAGGTCCGGGCGTTCCTCATCACTCATGCCCATGAGGACCACGTCGGCGCACTGCCGTACGTCCTGCCCGAGTTCCCGGGCGTGCCGATCTACGCGAGCACGCTCGCGCGCGGACTCCTCAGCGTCAAGGTCAAGGAGCACAAGCTCCACGACAACCCGATGCACGCCCTCGACCCGGGCGACGAGCTCGAGATCGGGCCGTTCCGGGTCATCCCCTTCCGCGTCGGCCATTCCATCCCGGATGCGATGGGCATCGCCCTCAAGACACCGGTGGGCACGATCGTCCACACGGGCGACTTCAAGTTCGACCACACCCCGGTCGACGGCAAGCTGTCCGATTTCGCGACGCTCGCCAGGCTCGGGGCGGAAGGCGTCGCGTGCCTACTGTCCGACTCGACCCGCGCCGAGAACCCCGGCTATACACCCTCGGAACGGACCGTCGGCGAGGCGTTCCGCGAGATCATGGAGCCGCTCGACGGCCGGGTCATCGTCGCGACCTTCGCCAGCAACATCGCGCGCATCCAGCAGGTGCTCGACGCCGCGGCCGACATGGGCCGCGACGTCTCGGTCATCGGACGGTCGATGGAGCAGAACTTCCGGATCGCGACGGAGCTCGGCTACCTGACCTACGAACCGTCGCGGATCGTCTCGAAGGATCGCATCAAGGATCATCAGGACGGCCGGCTCGTGATCGCCACCACCGGTGCCCAGGGCGAGCCGATGGCCGGTCTCGCCCGGATGGCCAACCGCGACCACCGCTTCGTCGAGATCCAGCCAGGCGACACCGTGATCGTCAGTGCGAGCCCGATCCCGGGCAACGAGGAGTACGTCTCCCGGACCATCGACAACCTGTTCAAGGCCGGCGCGAACGTGTACTACCACACGATCAAGCGCGCCCACGTCTCCGGGCACGCCAGCCAGGAGGAGCTGAAGCTGATGCTCGGCCTCACCAAGCCGAAGCACTTCATCCCGATCCATGGCGAGTTCCGGATGCAGGTCCAGCACGGCCGCCTCGCGGTCGAGACCGGGGTCGATCCGGCCAACGTGTTCATCGTCGAGAACGGCACGCCCATCGAGCTCTTCGCCGACGGAAGCGCGCGCCGCGGCAACCCGGTGACGGCCGGCTACATGTTCGTCGACGGGTTGTCGGTCGGCGACGTCGGCGAGATCGTCCTGCGCGATCGACGCTCGCTCGCGAACGACGGCATCTTCATGATCGTCGTGACCGTGGACAAGCAGACCGGGTCGGTCATCGGCCGGCCCGAGATCGTGACCCGCGGGTTCGTGCACATGAACGAGCAGGACCCGCGCATCGATGAGGCCGTCAAGCGCGTCATCAGCGCCATCGACACGCCCGGCGATCACATCAGCGAGATCGGCCTGCTCAAGGCGCAGATCAAGGACGCCGTGTCGGGCTTCCTGTACGAGCAGACCAAGCGCCGGCCGCTCGTGTTCCCCGTCGTGATCGAGGTCTGACGATGGCAAAGGCACGTCGGACCGGTCCCAGGACCGCGGGTCGCGCGCCGCGCGGCCGCGCCCCGCGGAGCAGCCAGCTGTCGCGCGATCTCCAGCGCATCTTCACACCCGAGGTCGTGAGGACGATCGTCGGGACGGCGATGATGGCACTTGGTGCGATCACGCTCATCGCGCTCATCCTCCCGGGCGAAGGGTCGCTCACCGACTGGTGGCGGAACACGATCGCGCCATGGTTCGAGACCGGCCGATGGCTGCTGCCCTTCCTGCTGCTCGGCGGCGGCTGGTACGTCGCCGGCGGACCGGGTCGTGCGCCGGGCTCCGGCTGGGGCATGACGATCGCCGGCCTCGGGCTGGCGTACATCGCAGGGCTCGGCGCGTTCGAGGTGCTCAAGCTCGACTTCTTCGACACGG
Organism: Candidatus Limnocylindrales bacterium; assembly: GCA_035463515.1. GTDB lineage: Bacteria > Chloroflexota > Limnocylindria > Limnocylindrales > CSP1-4 > SPCO01. The sequence goes on along the minus strand of DATHTG010000378.1, from coordinate 6,882 downwards.
AACGGGGTGGCGGGCGGATCGGCCGGTTCCTCGCCGGCACGCTCGAGCCGCTCCTCACCGGCCCGGGGACCTTCGTGCTGCTTGCCGCCATCGCGGGCCTGGGCCTGATGCTCGCGTTCAACCTGCAGCTCCGCGATCTCATCGCGCCGTTCACCGGGACGGCTCGCTGGCTCGGCTCGACGACTGCCGACTCCATGAAGCGTGTCGGGGAGGCACGGCCCACGAAACCCGCCGCGCCGTCCACCAACGGCCGAAGCAAGGCCGTGGCCGAACCCAAGTCACCGGTCGCCGTTCCGATGGCCACGTCCGATGATCTCGCCGCGGCCCGCAGCATCCTCGACGAGCCCGCGCCCCGCACGAACCAGTCGCCGGTCAGTCAGACCGTCTGGACCGGCCCGCTCGATGGCGGCTCGCCGGGTGCACCAGCTCGGCTGTCCCGCGGCCCCGACAGCGGCCCCGACAACGGCAATGGGAACGGCACCGGGACGAGCCGCGTCGCGACGGCAGTCGCCCTCGATGCGCCCACCGCGCAGGAGTCGCTGAGCGCGATCGACTGGATCCTGCCGAGCGTCGAGCTGCTCGAGCCGCGGGCCGCCGGCCGCGTCGGTGCTGGTGTGGACCACGAGTCGAACAAGCGCCGGATCGAGGAGAAGCTCCTGAGCTTCTCGATCCCGGCCAAGGTCGTCGCGGTCAACTCCGGACCGGTCGTGACCCAGTACGAAGTCCGTCCGGAGCACCACGTCAAGGTCTCGCGCATCGAAGCACTCGCCGACGATCTGGCCATGGCGCTCGCCGCCCGCTCGATCCGCATCGAGGCGCCGATCCCGGGCAAGGACGTCGTCGGCATCGAGATCCCGAACTCGACGAGCGAGGTCGTCGGGTTCAAGCCGCTCATCGACGAGAGCGCGATGCTCGGGGCCACCAGCCCGCTCACGTTCGCGCTGGGCCGTGATGTCTCGGGCAAGGCGTACGCGGTCGACCTCGCGAAGATGCCGCACCTGCTCGTCGCCGGTGCGACCGGCTCGGGCAAGAGCGTCTGCGTCAACGCGCTCATCACCAGCCTGCTCATGCGTGCCCGGCCCGACGACGTCCGCCTGATCCTCGTCGACCTCAAGCGTGTCGAGCTCGCGCCGTACAACGGGCTTCCGCACCTGCTCCAGCACGTCATCGTCGAACCGGGCGAGGCCAAGGCCGTCCTCAACTGGGCGGTCCGCGAGATGGAGGAGCGCTACAAGCTCCTGGCGGCGCACGGCGTGCGCAACATCGCGGCATTCAACGCTCGGCCGGAGGTCGACGGTGCGGACGGTGACGCCGGTGCCGCGCGGATGCCGTACATCGTGCTGATCATCGACGAGCTGGCCGACCTGATCATGCGCGAAGGCCGCAAGGTCGAGGATCCGGTCGTCAAGATCGCTCAGAAGGCGCGTGCGGTCGGCATCCACCTCGTGCTCGCCACGCAGCGGCCGTCTGTCAACGTCGTGACCGGCCTGATCAAGGCCAACGTCCCGTCGCGGATCGCCTTCGCGATGGCGTCGATGGTGGACTCTCGGACGGTGCTCGACGCGCCCGGTGCCGAGGACCTGATCGGCCGCGGCGACATGCTGTACCAGCCGGTCGACCTGCCACGGCCGGTCCGGATGCAGGGTGTCTTCGTGAGCGACCGCGAGGTCAGCGCGGTCACCCAGCACTGGCTCGATCAGACCGACGGTCGGACGTTCTACGACGAGGGGATCTTCGCCTTCTCCGATCCTGAGGACGGCGGCGGGTCCGATGGTGGCCAGTTCGCGTGGCTGCGCAAGCTCGGTGTCGACGAGATGACGGTCCCGGCGGCGGAGCTCGTCACGAACAGCCAGCGCGCCAGCACGTCCATGCTCCAGACCAAGCTCAAGCTCGGCTTCGCACGCGCCAGCCGCGTCATGGACGAGCTGGAGCGCTACGGGATCATCGGCCCGCAGGACCCGCGCAACCCGGCCACGCCACGCCAGATCTACGGGCCGGAGAACTGGTTCCGGTCCCAGGACGACATCGATGATCCGGGCGACTGAGGCGGCTCGCTCGGACGCGCACGGCGGCCCGGTCGAGGGCCTGCGGTATCCTGTGGCCTTCACGGTCGCTCGGGCGGCGCGGGACCCGGATGACCGGCACGGACCCGAGCGCGATCAGGACGGGACGGCCTAGTGACGACGAGGGATCAGGTCCGGCGCACGGTCGGCACGGAGCGCGATGGCCGCGTTCCGGCCTCCGACGCGGCCCCGGGCCTGCCCGAACGCCTCCTCGCCGCTCGCGAACGCAAGGGGGTCGACCTCTATCGCGCCGAGCGCGACACGAAGATCCGTGCGCGCTATCTCGCGGCGCTCGAGCGCGGCGACTACCGGGAGCTGCCCGGGGCGGTCTACACGAAGGGTTTCCTGCGCAATTACGCCCTCTATCTCGGGCTGGACCCGGACGAGGTCCTGCTCCAATGGCGCCGTGAACGCGGTGCACCGCAGGAACCCGCGCCGGTCATCGCCGTCCCGCGACCGATCGCCGCTCCGCGGCGCGGACTGACGTTCTCGCCGAGCCTCATCGTCTTCGCGCTGCTCATCGCACTCGGAGCCGTCTTCGTCGGCTGGCTCGGTCTCCAGCTGCTGCGCTTCTCCCAGCCTCCGACGATCGCCGTGACGAGCCCCGCCGTCGCCGTCCTCGAGGTCGACGAGGATGCGACGTCGTATCTCCTCGAGGGGACGACGATCGCCGGCGGTTCGGTCACGGTGAAGACGGCCGATGTCGAGGCCCGAGCCAATGCCGATTCGGCCGGGCAGTGGGAGCTCAAGGTCGACCTGCGCCGCGGGGAGAACCAGTTCCGCATCACGGCGACGGACCCCGCGACCGGCAAGGAAGCCGAGGCGCCGGTGGAACGTGTCATCACCGTCCCGTTCCGGGTCATCGAGGCGCCGACGCTCACGGTGGACCAGCCAGCCGACGGGGCGACCTACGAGAACGGCGCCATCCCGATCCAGGGGCGGACGACCAATGCCGGCAAGGTCGTCGTCACCGCGGCCTACACGGGTCCCGCCACGACTTCCGGAAAACAGACCCCCGCGCCGCCGAAGCCGCCCGCGGCCGTCACGGTCGAGGTCGACGAAAGCGGCACGTTCAACGCGCCGCTCGAGCTGACCTCGGGCAAGTGGGCGATCACCATCACCGCGTCGAGCGCCGAGGGGAAGACGACGTCGCTGACACGGGCGGTGACCGTCGCGTTCAAGGGCGTCAATCTCGTCGTCTCGATCGAGGGTGGCCGAGCCTGGTTGAAGGTCTGGGTCGACGGCAAGCTCGACCCGAAGACCGGTGCCGCCGGCAAGGTGCTCGGCAATGGCAAGACGCTGACGTTCACCGCGAAGGAGTCGATCGAGGTCCGCACGGGGTCGTCGGGCGTCACGAAGTTCACGCTGAACGGGACACCGCTCGGCGCCATGGGCAAGAGTGGGATCCCGGAGACGTGGCTCTTCGCCCCGCCCGACGAGCCGGTCATGACCCAGCGCCGCTGACGATGCCGCCTGCTCGGGGAGCAGATGCCAGCTCCGACTGACGAGGAGCTCCTCGATCTCGCGCGCCGTGTGGCCACCGTCTGCCGCGCGCGCGGCGTCCGGCTCGCCACGGCCGAGTCGTGCACGGGTGGTCTGGTCGGCCACGTGATCACCGAGGTGCCCGGATCGAGTGACTATTTCGCCGGAGCACTCGTGACGTATGCCAACGACGTGAAGGTCAGGCTGGCCGATGTCCCCGAGCCGGTCCTGGCCGCCCACGGCGCCGTGTCCGCGCAGGTGGCGAAGGCGATGGCTGCCGGGGCGCGCGCACGATTCGTCGTCGATGTCGCGGTCGCGGTCACCGGCGTGGCGGGCCCGGACGGTGGGTCGGCCTCGAAGCCCGTCGGGCTGACGTACGTCGCGATCGCCGATGGGAGTGGGGACGATGTCCGCCGGTTCGTCTGGGATGGCGACCGCACGGGGAACAAGCGACTCAGCGCTGCCGCTGCCCTCGACCTCCTCATCGAGCGACTGTCCGGACCGACCTCGTGACGCGTGACGCCGCGGCGATCGGCGCTGGGTTGGCGCCGACCCGCGACGCTCGCGCGATCCGGCCTGGTGAGCGCATCCATGTCGTCGGGGCAGCTGGAGCCGGGGCGAGCGCCGCTGCCCTCCTCGCCGCGGCTGCGGGCGCCGTCGTCACGGCATGCGACGCAGGTGGCGAGTCGCCGTACAGCGACGCGCTCCGGGGTGCGGGCATCAGCCTGATCGAAGGCCACGACGCAGCGCACGTGCGCACGGACCCGCGGCCCGACCGCCTGGCGGTCACGAAGGCCCTCACCGCGATCGACCCCGACCACGCCGAACTCGCGGTCGCTCGCGCGGCGGGCATCCCCGTCGAGGCGTGGCAGCAGGTCATCGCCGATGCAGCCCACGGTCGCACCCTGGTGGCGGTCGCCGGCACCCACGGCAAGAGCACGACCTCAGGCTGGCTCGTCCAGCTCCTGGTCGACGCTGGCATGGATCCCTCGGCGTTCGTCGGTGCATTGCTGCCGGGCGAGATCACCGGCGGCACGCCGGCCACGGCACGAACCGGGCAGGGGAGGGCATTCGTCGTCGAGGCGGATGAGTACGCCGGCAACTTCGACGCCTACCGACCGGCGATCGCTGTCCTGACCAGCGTCGAATGGGACCATCCCGACGTGTTCGCGGACGATGCCGCGGTCCATGACACATTCGCCAGGTGGCTCGCGGGCATCCGGCACGGCGGGACGATCGTCGCGAACATCGGCGATGCGGGGGTGGCGGCGGTGATCGGCCGCCCTGAGGTCGCCGGAGCGCGGCTGGTCCGCGTCGGCCTCGACGAAACGGCCGCTGACGTCCGAGGCCGGATCGTCGCGACAGACCCTGACGGCACCATCCTCGAGCTGGAGGGGCTCCCGAGCGTCGAGGGCGATGCCATCACCGTCCGACTCCCGACGGCCGGCCGCCACAACGCCGCGAATGCCATGGCGGTGGCTGGCGCCGCAGTCGCGCTCGGCGTCCCGACGGTCGACATCGTGCGCGGCCTCCAGACGTTCCGTGGCGTCGGCCGCCGGCTCGAACGGAAGGGCGAGGCCGCCGGCGTCGTCGTGTACGACGACTATGGGCACCACCCGACGGCCATCCGCGCGACGATCGCGGCGATCCGTCAACGCGAACCAGGCCGGCGTGTCTGGGCGGTCTACGAGCCGCTGACGTACCATCGGACGGCCGCGCTCGCCTCTGCGTTTGCGACCTCGCTCGCGACAGCGGATGCGGTCGCCATCGCGGATATCTGGGCGGGCCGGGATCCCGACACGACGATCACATCCGCCGCGGCACTGGCCGAGTCGGTGGCGGACAGCCGGCCCGGCATCACAGCCGTGGCCCCGGGCTCGGTCGACGCGACGGCCGACTGGCTGGCTCTGAACGTGCGTGATGGCGATGCCGTCCTCGTGATGGGCGGCGGGCACAGCTACCGCATCGCGACAGGACTGCTCGAACGACTGCACGGGGACGCCGCTCGACGATGAGTCTGGATCACGCCACCGCCGCCGACCTCCTCGACCGCTACGGCCGGTCGTGGGAGGCGTTCGACGGCGACGCGTGGACCGACCTGTTCACGGAGGACGTCGAATATCACGAGGAACCGTTCGAACCGGCGATGGTCGGGCACAATGCGGTCAGGGCGTACCTGCTGGAGGCATCCGAGCGACAGCAGGACGTCGAGTTCACGGTCGAACGCCATTGGGTGGCCGCAGGGACCGTGCTCGCCGCCTGGCACGCGAGCTACATCCGGCGATCGGATCTCGCCCGTGTCCGCCTGGCGGGCTTCATGACGATGGAGATCGCGGACGACGGACGGATCGCCCGGTTCCGCGAGTGGTGGCATCGACGAGAGTCGAGCGTCAGCGGCTGAACACAGGAGGAGATGGATGGCGGGCGATGTCTCGTTCGATGTCGTGAGCGACTTCGATGAGCAGGAGCTCCGGAACGCGCTCGACCAGGTACGACGCGAAGTCAGCCAGCGCTACGACTTCAAGGGCGTGACGGTCGACTTGACGCAGGCCAAGACCGAGCTCGTCCTGCTCACGGATGACGAGTATCGGGCGGCGGCGATCAAGGATCTCATCGAGTCGAAGGCGATCCGCCGCAACCTGTCCCTCAAGATCTTCGACTGGGGCAAGGTCGAGCCGGCAGGCGGCAACAAGGTCCGCCAGGAGATCGCCCTGCGGCGCGGGCTGACCGACGACATCGCGAAGCGCATCACGAAGCTGATCCGCGACGAATTCCCCAAGGTGAAGTCGCAGATCCAGGGTGATGCCGTGCGCGTATCGGGCAAGAGCAAGGACGAGCTGCAGAAGGTGATCACGCGACTCCGGGAGCTCGACGAGCCGGTCCCGCTCCAGTTCCAGAACTACCGCTGAGGTCTGTCGTGCTACCCGGGTCGAGGATCGCGCAGGTCGTGATGATCGCCGTCACGGTGATCATCGTGCTCGGGCTCGTCCTGTCGACCGTGGCCTACCCGATCGCCTACGGATGACGGACCAGATCGTTCCGACCAGTGAACCCCCGGCGCCGGCGGACGAGGTCGTCGCGGACCAGTCCGTCGATGCCCCCGAGGTCGAGCCGGCCGACAACGGGCCACGAACGGTCGGTCGACTCGTCGCTGATGCGCTGCGGACCGCGGGTGTGCGCTACGCGTTCATGGTTCCCGGCGAATCGTTCCTCGGCTTGATGGACGGCCTCACCGCGGTCGGTATCCGGGTCATCGCGACCCGTCATGAAGGGGGCGCCGCCTTCATGGCGGAGGCGCACGGCAACCTGACCGGTCGGCCGGCGGCCTGTGTCGGCA
>DATHTG010000377.1:0-5513 GCA_035463515.1 Candidatus Limnocylindrales bacterium | reverse complement strand
CGGCCGACGAACTCCGCGGGCTCGCGGCGAGCCTGGGGGCGCCCCTGCTGGTCGCGATGGCTGTCCGCGCCGATGGTGCGGTCGTGCTCGAGGCAGGCCAGGCGGGGAAGGCACTCGGCATCCTTCGGTCGGCGTGGTCGGCGTGGCAATCCCTCGGCGCGCCGTACGAGGCCGCCCGGGTCCGTGTCCTCATCGCGCGGGCCTGTCAGGCGCTCGACGACGAGGATTCGGCCGCGATGGAGCTGGACGCGGCCCGACGGACGTTCAACGAGCTCGGCGCCGTGCCGGACGTCGCGGGGGTCGACGCGCTGGCCCGGACGTGGTCGACACCGGCCCCCGGCGGCCTCACCGCCCGTGAGCTCGAGGTCCTGCGCCTCGTCGCATCGGGCCGGACGAATCGGGCGATCGCGTCAGACCTCGTCCTCAGTGAGAAGACGGTCGCCCGTCACGTCGCCAACATCTTCACGAAGCTCGGTCTGTCATCGCGGGCGGGGGCGACGGCCTATGCGTACGAGCACGGCCTGGTTGGAGCGCGAGGGCAGTAGCCCCTGGCACGCTGCGCTCCTCCCAGCGGGAACGCATCCGGTTCACGAGGTACGCCGCGTCGCGTCCGACCCCACCGAGGAGCGCCGAAGCTGCCGAGTGCAGGAACGGGAGACCCACGAAGTACAGCCCCGGCACGGATGGCACGACGCCACGCGTGTGGACTGGCCAACCGTCGGCACCGACGACCGGCATCCTGATCCAGTCGTAGTCCGGCCGGAATCCAGTGGCCCAGATGACGTTCGCGACGTCGAGGGCGCGCCCGTCGTCCAGGACCGGCCTGCCGTCGCGAGCGGCCACCGCGCGTACGAAGACGCGCTCGACTCCGGCAGCCTCGAGGTCGGACGGCCAGACACGCTCGAGCGGACCGCCCTGGTCGCGCACGAACGGCACGGCCCTGCGCCCGATCGGCGTGGAACGCGTGGCGACGTGATTGATGAAGAACCAGAAGGCGGGATCGATGACGCGAGCCCACCGGCTTTCCGGCCGAACCGGCATCTTGCCCTTGTCCGGACCAGCCAGGATCGTTGGGTGGTCGCGCGCGGCGCCGAGGGCGATCTCGGCGCCGGAGTTGCTCGCTCCAACGACGAGCACCGCGCCGTCGCGCAGCTGCCACGTGTGGCGATACTCGCTGGAGTGGAGCTGGAGGATGTCCGGGTCGAGCTCGTGCGCGAAATGGGGCACGCGGGGGTGGCTGTAGGCGCCGGTCGCGACCACCACGTTCGTCGCCTCGAACCGCAGGTCACCGGCAACGAGCCGGAATCCGTCGCCGCGCTCGGCGGGCCAGATCCCGGTCACGCGGATCCCGGCCCGGATCGGCAGGCTCATCCGGGTCGCGTAGGTCTCGAGGTAGTCGGCGACCTCGTCCTTCGTCGGCAGGGCATTGCGCGGACCGGGGAACGGCATGCCCGGGAGCCCGTCGTAACGCGCCGGGGTGAACAAGCGAAGCCCGTCCCAGCGCGACCGCCAGATGTCGCCGATGCGCCGCCCCGCATCGAGGATGACGAACGGCCGGCGATGCCGCGCCAGGTGATAGCCGACGGCCAGGCCGGCCTGCCCGCCACCGACGACGATCGTCTCGAAGCGCTCCGTGTCGACGCCCATGACCGACCCCTTCCGTGCCGCTGGTGCGGAGGCGACCGGCTGAACCGGTCGCCGAGGTCGACGGTATGCGCGAGCGATCACCGGGCGCATCGACCGAACCATCCAATCGGGGCTGTGTGGGTCGTGGGCAGAATCATGTAGCGGCGGGGGCCTCGCCCCCTCGGACGGTCGTAGATGGAACGGTCCGACGATGAGCGTGCCCTACTGTGTGAGCGCGGCGACAACCGTCGCGCCGCAAGGACCAGACGGATGGATCGAACGCTCGTCGAACGGGCTCGTCAGGGCGATCACGCCGCCTTCGCCATCCTGGCGGAGTCGTCGACGGATCGGTTGTACGGCGTCGCGACCCTCATCCTTCGGGATTCCGACCGCGCCCAGGACGCGGTCCAGGAAGCACTCGTCTCGGCCTGGAGAGACGTGCGCGGCCTGCGCGATCCCGAGGCGTGGGATGCGTGGATTCATCGACTCGTCGTCAGGGCGTGTTATCGCGAGGCAGACCGACATCGTCGGCGGCGACTGCTCGCAGAGACGTTCGATCCCACCCCGCCGACCATAGGGGATGGGTACACCGAGCTTGCTGACCGGGACGAGATCGAGCGCGGCTTCCGACGGTTGACCGTCGAGCAGCGCGCGATCCTGGTCCTGCACTTTCACGGCGGCCTGTCGGCGGCCGAGACAGGCGCCGTCCTCGGGATTGCCGAGGGCACCGCGAAGTCCCGGCTCAGTCGAGCGCTTCACGCGATGCGTGCAGCGCTCGAGGCCGATGCCCGCACGATCCAGCTCAACCCGAGGCGACCGGCATGAACGCGTCGAACGACGTCGAGCGCAGCCTGGCGCAGTGGATGGAGGCGGTGGTGCCCAAGCGAGCACCCGACTTCATCGCTCCGTCGGTCCTCGCGCAAACACGAGCGATGTCGCCGCGTCCGGCCTGGCTCGCCCGCCTCCTGGAGCATCCGATGCATACACAGCTCTCGCTGCGACGCGCGGCCGGCTTCGGCCGATCGACGCGCTTGATCCTCGCCGGCCTGCTGGTCGTCGCCCTCGTCGCAGGCGCGATCCTCGTGGGCAGTCATCTTGTCCAGCAGCGCTCGCTGCCGCCGCCGTTCGGACCTGCCGGCAACGGCCTCATCGCGGCCAACATCGACGGATCCGTCGTCGTCATGCAGCCCGACGGCTCCGACGTCCATCGACTCGCCCTGCCGTTTGCGGGCGTCGCCCGAATGGCGTTCTCGCGCGGCGGGACGCGGCTGGCAGCGTGGTGGACACCGGACCCCGCGAGCGGGGCGGAGCTCGGCCTCATGGTCTCCGAAGCGGACGGCAGCGACGCGTTCGAGCTCGGCACGACGCGGTATGCGCTCCACGACACCTCGCGGATCGAGTGGTCACCCGACGATCGGCGCTTCGCATTCAGCGACGGCTCCGATCGCTTGTTCGTCGCCGACGTTGACGGCCGGTCGGTCCGCGAAGTCGCGCCGGACGCCACCATCCGTGCTCGACGGGGCCCGACGTGGTCACCCGACGGGCAGCTTGCCTACCGTTGCGAGACAACCGACGGCGTCCTCCACCTGTGCGTGATGGGTGCGGACTTCAAGGCCGAACGCATCCTGAAGACGTCCCCCGGGACGGAATTCGCGTTTCAGCACAGCTCCTGGTCGCATGACGGAACGCGAATCGCCTACTACGTGGACGACGTGATCGACCATCCGGCGACCAGTCCCGGATGGGACGTCGCCACGATCGATCCCGAGACCGGCGTCGAGCACATCCTCACCCGGGGGACCGCGGAGCACACGATCCTTCCCGTCTGGACGCCGGACAGCCGGTTCATTCTGGTTGCGGGCGGGATCGTCGCGGCGGACGGCTCGGGCGTTCGCCTCATCGGCGCGGCGTGCGGTTGGACTTCCCCATCGCCGGATGGCAGGTTCGCGATTTGCGTCGCCGCGGATCCGCCCTCCCGGCTCGAGCTCTGGCCGGTCGAGGGCGGCGCGCCGATCACGCTCCCGCTCGACGGGCGGCCGGAGACGGTGGCCTGGCAACGCCTGTCGCCCTGACTTGCCCTGGCAGGCGAAGACGGCCGCGGAGCAGTCCGAGGCCGCCTCCGCCGATTCAGGGAACGCTTCGCGCCCCCCCTGCCGCCATACTCCGCAGCGCGACCGAATGGCGCGCACGAGTCGGTGAGGCAAGCGTGCAGCGAGATGTCGTCGAGCGGGCACCGACGGCTCTGGGGAAAGCGTTGAGATCTCGGCCGACGGTCCGGGCCAGTCGCACTGGAGCTGGCAACGCCAAGCGCCATAGGCAGTCCAGGCGCGGTCCAGAGGCGTCCATCGATCGAACGTTGCAGCCGGCGGCAGGGAGGCGCTCACTCGCCGTCCATTCCTGACACCTTCCGTCGGGCATCCGGCGTAGGGTCTCGCGAATGAGCGATCTCACGATCGAACGCGCTGGCGGGGCCCGGAGCCGGCGGGCGCAGGGAGCGCTCGCCTTCCTGATCGTCTACATCGTCTGGGGTTCAACCTTCCTGGCGATCCGGTTCGCGGTCGAGACGATCCCGCCGTTCCTGACCGCGGGCACGCGCCACCTCATCGCCGGTTCCATCCTGCTGGCATGGGCCTGGTGGAGGGGCGAGCGGCCGTCCTCGCAGGCGTGGCGCATGGGCATCATCCTGGGGTTCCTGTTCTTTCTCGTCGGCCACGGAACGCTGCACTGGGCGGAGCAACACGTCCCATCGGGCGTCGCGGCGCTGGTCGTCGCGACCGAGCCGGTCTTCGTTGCCTGGATGCTCCCGCTGTTTCGCCTGGGCGGCGCGCCGGGCGCGAAGACGTACCTCGGGCTGGGGCTCGGCGTGGCGAGCGTCGCCGTGCTGTTCGGTCCGGACGTCACCGGCGGTGGCGACGACATGGTGATCGGGTTGGCTGCCGTGCTGCTCGGCTCGATCTCGTGGGCAGCTGGCATCGTGCTGTCGCGCAAGCTGCAGGAGCGCCGTGGCGGGAAGGTCGACACCTCGACCATGAACGCAGCACTGCCACTGCTGTGTGGGTCCCTCATGCTCCTGGTGGGTGGCCTCGTGCGCGGCGAACACGATCAGTTCAGCGTCAGCTCTGTCTCGACGCTGTCCTTGCTCGGTCTGCTGTACCTGGTGTTCTTCGGCTCGCTGGTCGCGTTCACCGCTTATTCGTGGCTGCTGAAGCATTACCCACCGACGCTGGTGGCTACCCACACCTACGTCAATCCGATCGTGGCCCTGGTCCTCGGCTGGCTGTTCGCCGCCGAGCAGATCACGGTCTCGATCGTCGCCTCGGCCGTGCTGGCGATCGCGGCAATCGCGCTCGTGAGCAGCGGGGAAGCGGGCAGGCGTTAGAGATCGATCCGGAACGAGCCTCCCGGTTCACGAGTTGCCTTCGTCCGGCCGGGAGCCTTCGAGGCTGCGGTTCACCTCGGTCGCGACCGGCGAGTGCGCCTGGCCGGCCCTCATCCCACAGGCCGGTGAACCATTCGTGTAGCGGCGACGCCATAGGCTGTAGAGTGCGGCCGAGTCGGTCGCGCCGGAGTCGAGGCGCATGTGGACCAGCAGGGTCCCATCGCACGGGCGCAGCGAGGCGATCATGACGCCTTCGCCGAGCTCGTTGACGCGACCAGCGCGCGACTGGACGCAGCAGCCCGACTGATCGTCCGCGATCGCGACCTGGCGCACGACGCGGTCCAGGACGCCCTTCTCCGAGCCTGGCGAGCGTTGTGGCCACCAACCTCGTGCTTGAGAGAGCCCTGGATGGGTCTTCAACCAAGAAGCCGAAGGTCTCTCACGCTCAGCGGGTATCATCGTGGCCCGCGCCTGTAGCTCAGTGGATAGAGCGTCGGCCTCCGGAGCC
>DATHTG010000376.1:0-6211 GCA_035463515.1 Candidatus Limnocylindrales bacterium | reverse complement strand
TCTGCTCTCCATCGCCGATCGGGACCAGCTCGAGCGCGGGTTCCGGCGGCTGCCGCCCGAGCAACGGGCGATCCTCGTGTTGCATCACTACCTGGGGTATGCCCCGAGCGAGATCGCCGAGACCCTCGGCATCCCACCGGGGACGGCCCGTTCCCGACTCTACAACGCACACCGCGCGATGCGGGCCGCCCTCGAGGCGGATGCCCGACTGACCGTCGTGGAAGGACGTTCGGCATGACCAAGGAACGCGATATCGAACGACTTCTCGACCGCTGGTTCAGCGAACGACAGACCGAGGTCGCCGACCGCGTCCTCGACGACGTCGCCGACCGGATCGGGCGTCAACCCCAGCAGCCTGCATGGCGTGTCTCCTGGAGGGACCCCCACATGCAGACGAATCTCAAGACTTTGCTTGCGGCCGCCGCGGTCATCGTCATCGCGGTGGTCGGGTTTGCCGTCATCCGGCCGGGATCGACGTCGAATGTCGGTGGGGCGGCCACACCCTCACCGTCGGCTACCGCGCCGGCCGCCCCATCCACGTCGCCAGCGGCAAGCGCCGTGTTTCCGCAGTGGTACAAGAACAGCGAGATCAGTGCCGCGGCCGGGATCCTTCCCGCTGGCAAGGTGACGAGCCGGGCCTTCGCGCCCCGCGCCACGTTCACCGTCCCTGAGGGTTGGGTCAACGACCTTGATGTGAACATCGGCTACGGCCTGTTCCCGGACATCGACGCCAACGAGGTCGAGTACGCCAAGTCCGGCGAGATCGCCCAAGGCATCTTCATGGTGTCGGTCGAGAGCCCGTACTTCTTTTGCGAGGCGTGGGAGAAGACTCCGGGGACGGCGGCCGAAAGGGCCGCTTTCCTGGTAGCCAGCGATGCCTTTGTGGTGTCCGAGCCGGTCGACGTCACGATCGGTGGCCTTACCGGCAAGCAGGTCGACGTCCGGCTCGATCCGGACCGGCCGACCGCCACCTGCCCGGGGGACCCGGCTGCGGTCGACCTCGGGGACCAGCGGACACGAGTGACCTATCTCGACACGCCCTCTGGCATCATCGCCATTTCCGCCGGCTCGAAGTACTCGGCCGATCACGAGGCCTTCCTCGCCGACGCGATGCCGATCGTCGAGAGCTTCCAGTTCGACCTTTCGCAATAGGTCCGTCATCGCAGCGGCTCGCGCGCAGGTGAGCCGGAAGTCGAACGCGCGGGAGCTTCGCTAGAGGTTCCCGCGCTTCGCTTGTTCGCGCTCGATCGCTTCGAACAGCGCTTTGAAGTTGCCGACCCCGAAGCCGCGCGAACCGTGCCGCTCGATGATCTCGAAGAAGAACGTCGGACGGTCCTGGACCGGTCGCGTGAAGATCTGGAGGAGGTAGCCCTCCTCGTCGCGGTCCGCCTCGATCCCGAGCTCTTCGAGCGTCTCCATCGGAACGCCCACGTCGCCGACGCGGTCCGCGAGCGTCGCGTAGTACTCATGCGGAAGGCCGAGGAACTCGACGCCGTTCTCGCGCAGCCGGCGCACCGTCCCGACGATGTCCTCGGTGCGCAGGGCGATGTGCTGGCAGCCGGGTGCTCGATACCAGTCGAGGTATTCCTGGATCTGGCTCTTCTTCTTGCCCGTCGCCGGCTCGTTGATCGGGAACTTGATGCGGCCGTTGCCGTTGGTCATGACCTTCGACATCAGCGCGCTGTAGTCGGTGTGGATGACCTTGTCGTCGTAATGGATGAGCTGCGCGAAGCCGAGCACGTCGCGGTAGAAATCGACGAACGCGTCCATCTGACCGAGCTCGACGTTACCGACGCAATGGTCGACCTCGAGGAGGCTCAAGCCATCCGCCGGCCGCGCCGGCGACGTCATCTTGCGATAGCCCGGCGCGAACGCGCCGTGGTACGAGCTCCGATCGACGAACGAGTGGAGGGTCTCGCCGTACGTCCGGATCGACGACCTGCGCAACACGCCATCCTCGCCGCCGTCGATCTCGGTCGGCTCGAGCGCGGACGTCGCTCCCCGCGAGGTGGTCTCGCGCCAGGCCGACTCGACATCCGCGACGCGGAAGGCGATGTCGTGGACACCGTCGCCGTGCTCACGAACGTGCTCCGCGATCTCGCTGTCCGGCGTGAGTGGTGCGGTGAACACGAATCGGATGTCGTTCTGGACCATGACGTAGCTCGCGCGGTCGCGCACCTTCGTCTCGAGGCCGCTGAAGGCGACGGGCGTGAAGCCCCACAGGGCGCGGTAGTAGGCGGACGCCTGGCGAGCGTTGCCGACCCAGAATTCGACGTGGTCGATCCCGTCGAGCGGCAGGAAGTCGGCCGCCTTGGCGTAGGCGTCCGCGTCGACCCGGGCGCCGGCCTGGTTGGCCGCGCCACGCGGGAGCGTCTCGGTCATCGCGCGTTCTCCGCTGCGTGCGGGTCCAGCCCCGGCGGGCGAGCCCGGCCGAGGCATCCATCAGTGCGCTCATCGTACGCCCGGCATGCCACACTGGGGCCATGCGTGACGTCGATCGCATCGCGGCCGCGCGACGCGGATATGCCGACCTCGCACCGCGCGTCATCGCCGGTGAACCGTGGGCTCTCGCCGAGGATTACGGCACGGGACCGGAGGCGTCGTGGGGTCCGCGCGAGGTCCTCGCGCACGTCGAGGAGATGCTCCCGTTCTGGCTTGGTGAGATGGAGCGCGTCATCGACGGCGGCGGCTCGGCGCCGACGCCCTTCGGGCGGATCGCCGACGACGCGGTTCGGATCGGCATCATCGAACGGGACCGGTCGCTTCCGCTTCGTGTCCTCTTCAAGCGCATCGACGACGGGCTGCGGGCCTGGGAGGAACGGATCCCGACGTTGACCGAAACCGAGTCCTCGCGCATCGGCGTCCACCCGCGCCTCGGCGAGATGCCAGCACCGGCCATCCTCGAGCGCTTCGTGACGGGGCACGCCGAAGACCACATCGCGCAGCTCAACGACATCCTCGCCTCGCAGGGCTAGCCCCGTGTTCGTCCTTCTCGCCGTCCCGATCGGCGTGCTGGTCGGGTTCCTGATCGGCGGGCGCCTCGAACGGCTCCAGCAGATCCGCTTCGAGTGGGGCTGGCTGGCCATCACCGGCCTCGGGGTGCAGATCCTCTTGTTCTCGACGTCGCTCGTCGACGGGTTGAGCCCCGGCGTCGGCGAGGCGATCTACGTCGCGTCGACCGGCGCGGTGCTGATCGCGGTCTGGCGGAACCTCGCGGTGCCGGGACTGGCGCTGGTCGCCATCGGCGCGATCTCCAACCTCGCCGCGATCGTGGCGAACGTCGGTGTCATGCCGACGACGCGAGAGGCGATGGCGACAGCGGGCCTCGCACCGGATGACGCGTTCTCGAACAGCGCGGTCCTTGAAGATCCGGCGCTCGCGCCGTTGACCGACATCTTCGCGATCCCGGCGGGCCTCCCCTTCGCGAATGTCTTCAGCGTCGGCGACGTGCTCATCGCGCTCGGCATCGTGGCGACGATCTCGATCGGGATGCGCCGCGGCGACCCGGACGCTGCCGCCGCCTGAGCGCGGCGTGGTGCGGCCGCGCACCCTGTTCCTGTCGGGTCATCCGTGACCGGTACGGATGGCCCATGGCCCCCACCCATCGCCCCCTCGTACGTTTGCGATCCGGGAACGCCGTCCGTTCCCGTCGACGCATCGAAAGAAGGGACCCAGATGAAGAACCTCATCAAGTCGGGCGCCTTCCGGACCCTCATGCTCCTGTCCGCGCTCGCCAGCTCCGGCCTCGTGCTGGAAGCCGCGCGCCGCTGGTAGTCGACTCCGGAAACGTCCCAAGTCGGCGAACGATCGCCGACCGACGCAAACCGCGACGGCCGTCCGACATCGGACGGCCGTTTCGATTCTCGACTACGAGCGCGAGCTGTCCCCGTCCGGCGGCATATGTGTCGTCAGGAACCTGAAGATCCGCTCGAACGCGTCCCGCTTGTTCTCGCGGCGCTCCCAGCCGTGCGCCTCGTCGTCGTACCAGTGGACCTCGTGGACCTTGTCCTCGATCTCGAGCGCCTCGACCATCCGCTCGGTCATCAGTGGGACGACGCGCTTGTCCTTTCGACCGTGAAGGATCAGGAGCGGCGCCTCGATGCGCTCGGCCTGGTAGACGGGCGAGCCCCGCCGGTACGCCTCGTTGCGTGTCGGGTCATCCGGCGCGCCCATCATCTTGTGGAGGTCCAGGCGGCCGACGCGGTCGCCGTGCCGGTAACTCTCCGCGATCTCGGAGTCACCGTACAGATCCACCCCTGCCGACCACAGCGACGGCTCGTCGACGAGCGCGGTCAGGACCATGTACCCGCCGTACGACCCGCCGAAGATCGCGAACCGGCCGTCGGACCACGGCTGCTCGCGGGCCCAGCGGGCGCCGTCGACCATGTCGTGGGTGTCGCCGTGGCCCCACTCCCCGTGGTTGGCGTGGCGGAACGTCCGTCCGTAGCCGGTCGATCCACGGAAGTCGACGTCCAGGAATGCGTAGCCGGCGTTGACGAGCAGCAGCTTGAAGGGCTGGAACGAACGATACGACTGCCAGGTCGGGCCGCCGTGGGGATAGACGATGGTCGGCACGCGGCGGCCACCGCGCTTGCCGGTCGCCGCCGGTGGTCGCCACAGCGTGCCTTCCAAGCGGAGCCCGTCACGGGCGGTGATCGTGACGCGCTCGCCGGTCGCGACGCGGTTCCCTGCCATGGCAGCTGCGAGCACCGCCGGCATCGAGTTCGTCACCTGGCGCGGGCGTGACCCATCGGGCGCGACGCCCGGAACGGGGAGCAGCCACAGATCCTGCGCCCGGCGCTCGCTCTCGCCGATCGCCGCGACCCACGCCGAGTCGGGCATCCAGCCGATCGCCCGCCACACGCCGTCCCACGGCGACACTCGCGCCCCCCGGGTCGCGGCGGTCTGGGTGCGGGGGTTCTTGGGCGGGCGACCGCGCCCGCGCTTCGGGGCGGCCGCGTCGAGGTCGCGGACCACGAGGTCGATCAGTCCGTCATGCACCTCGATATGGACGACGCGCCGGCCGTCGGGCGACGGCAGCGGCGCGAACCCGTACGTCCCCGACGGTTCGCCGTGCTCGCGCTCACCGCTCGTCAGCGCGACCCGCTCGCGGCCATCCGGCGAGCGCCGGATCACCTGGTACCAGCCGTCCTCGTCGCTGAGGTAGAGCAGCGAGCCGTCCGGCGCCCACCTCGCACCGCTGTCATGGCCGCGCGTGCCGGCGACGATCTGGCTCTCGCCCGTCGCGACATCGACGAGGGCGACTTGCCATGTGGTGAGGTCGTCGGGCGCCTGCTGGCCCGTGACGGCGAGCTGCTTCCCATCCGGGGACCAGGACAGGCCGTCGGCGTCGAAGCCGCCCTTGGTGAGCGGCGTCGGTACCGGCGGCCGCGGCTCGCGCTGCGGGCGACCACGCCGCGGGACCGGGGCGTCGATCAGCCACACCTGGCTCCAGCCACGTCGCCTCGAGATGAAGGCAAGCCGCCGGCCGTCCGGCGACCAGCGCGGTTCGCGACCACTCCCCGGCTTACCGACGACCTTCGTCAGCCGCGACCCGTCGCCCTCGACGATCCAGATCTCGTCGTCCCGGACGAACGCGAGGCGGCGGCCGTCCGGCGACCACTGTGGATCGCTGACAGGCTTCTCAGACGCGGTCACCTGGACCGCCGGCGTCCCGGTGCCGCGCAGCGACAGCGTGAAGAGCTGGCGCGCGCCGGCCGCCTCGGCCGTGAACGCCACGACCCGATCACGCGGGTGGATCCGGAACTCTCGCGGCGAGTCGACCGCGACGATCGCCTCGATCGTCAGGCCCGATCCTCCCGTCGCGGGCGCGCCGCCCGGCTCGTCGACCATCAGTCGACCGGCCAGCTGCTGCTCACCGACCAGCGCCCGACCATCGCCAGGTGCTTGCGGATGTGGCCGTGGTGACAGTCGTAGACCCAGCTCCAGCCGTCGGGCGAGCGGAGCTCTTCGACGGTCATCGACCGGGCAGCGTCGAGCAAGCGCGTATGCGCCGCGTCATAGCGCGCGAGCGTCTCCTCGACTGATTCATCGCGATGCTCGGCGACGTGCCGCTCGTTCCACGCGTCGACGCCCTCCTCTGGGTCCGACAGCCAGACGCCCGACTGGCGATGGACGTCGATGGCTCGCGCACCCTCGTCCATCCAGTCGGCGAGGTGCGCGACGTGGTCACGAAGCGTCCAGCCTGGCG
>DATHTG010000375.1:0-6041 GCA_035463515.1 Candidatus Limnocylindrales bacterium | reverse complement strand
CGTCGATGCCGGCGAACCGAGCGCCGTTCGGGCTCAGTCCGACGGCCCGCAGCCGCAGACCGGCCGGCGTTCGTGCGACGACGTAGCCGACTGCGACGATGACGAGGGTCGCGACGACGAGCCCGACATGGAGGCGCGACCGCTCGAGCAGCTGGGGGAACTCGGACGCCTCGACGATCCGGGGCGATTCCGGGAAGCCGGATACCGGATCGCGCCACGGGCCGTGGAGGAGGGCATTGACGAGGAGGAGGGCGACCGGGTTGAGGAGGAGCGTCGTCACGACCTCGTCGATGCCGAACCGGACGCGGAGCACGGCCGGCCCGATCGCCCACGCAGCCCCACCGAGCGCCCCACCCGCAACCATGAGGGGCACCTGGACGATCTGCGGCAGCCCGCCGACCTGACCGATGGCTGCCGCGACGATCGCCCCGACGAGGAGCTGTCCCTCGGCGCCGATGTTCCAGTACCCGCCCCGGAACGCGAGCGCCACGGCCGTGCCCGTCAAGAGGATCGGCGTCGACGCAACGAGGACCTCGAGCAGGCCGAAGCGCGACGTGAGTGGGACGACGAGAAACTCGGCGTAGGCGTCGATCGGGTTCGCGCCGGCCAGCGCGATCGGGCCGGCCGTGAGGAGGAACGTGGCAAGGACAGCGAGGAGGACGATCCCGGGCGTCGACCATGGCGACACGATCGCTCCGACCCGCCGCATCCGGAAGCGCGCCGCAGTCACGCTGCCCTCCCATCCGGCGAGGCCGCTCGCCCCGCCATCAGCAAGCCGAGTCGGTCGGGGTCGGCCTCACCCGCCCGCATCTCGCCGAAGATCCGGCCTTCGTACATCACGATGAGTCGGTCCGATAGGGCGAGAAGCTCGTCGAGGTCCTCCGAAACGAGCAGGATCGCTGCACCCGCGTCGCGCCGTGCGAGCAACTGGGAGCGGACGTATTCGGTCGCGCCGATGTCGAGGCCACGCGTCGGCTGGGACACGACCACCACGCGGGGGTCCCGCGACAGGACGCGCGCGAGGAGCACCTTCTGGACGTTGCCGCCCGACAGCGTCGCGACGCGGTCGTCGGGCCGGGCCTTGATGGCGAACCGCGAGATCAGGTCGTCGGCGTGGGCACGGATGCGCCGCTGGTCGAGTCGGCCGCGGTCGCGGAAATCGTCGATCCGTTCGAGGACGAGGTTGAGCGCGACCGACAGCTCCGGCACCAGCGCGGCATGACGGTCTTCCGGGATCCGCCCGACACCTGCCGCGACCACATCTGACGGCGAGGCGGCCGAGAGCTCGGCGCCACCGACGATGACCGACCCGGCGTCGGGTCGACGCATCCCGGCGAGGACCTCGATCAGCTCGGTCTGCCCGTTGCCCGACACGCCCGCCACGCCGAGGATCTCCCCGCTGGCGACCTCGAATGACAGACCTCGCAACGCTCCGACGCCATGGCCGCCCACCCGGAGATCGCGCACGCGGAGCGCGGCTCCTCGTTCTGTGCGCTCGTCGCCGTCCGACCGCTCCACACCGAAGACCGGCCGCCCGACCATCATCCGGGCGAGCTCACGCTCGTCGGTCGTGCCCGGCGCGGTGCCGACCAGCGCGCCCTTGCGCATCACGCTCACGCGGTCGCTGATCTCGCGTACCTCGCCGAGCTTGTGGCTGATGAACACGACCCCGAGGCCATCGCCGACCAGTCGGCGCAGCGTCGCGAAGAGCGTCTCGACCTCCTGGGGGACGAGGACGGCCGTCGGCTCGTCGAGGATCAGGAGACGGCAATCCCTGGCGAGGGCCTTGAGGATCTCGACACGCTGCTGCTCGCCGATCGACAGGTCGCTGACGCGGGCGTCGGCGTCGACCCGGATGCCATAGCGCTCGGACGCTTCGGCCACACGTCGGCGGGCCGCGTCCTCGGAGAACCGGAACCCTGGCCGGCCCAGCGCGAGGTTCTCGGCCACCGTCATCGGGCGGACCAAGGAGAAGTGCTGGGTGACCATGCCGATCCCGGCCGCGATCGCTGCTCGCGGCGAGGCGATCTCGACCGGCCGGCCGTCGACCAGGACCTCGCCACTGTCTCGCCGCGTCAGGCCATACAGGATGCGCATCAGCGTGGTCTTCCCCGCGCCGTTCTCGCCGAGCAGCGCGTGGACCTCGCCGCGCGCGACCGTGAGGTCGACGCGGTCATTCGCGACCAGGCGCCCGAAGCGGTTGGTGATCCCGCGGAGCTCGACGAGCGGCTCCGTGGGCGCCGGGACCACGGCGCCGTGTCAGCCGGCGGGAACGGTCGCGCCCGGTGGGGTCGCCTCGTTGATGTCGACCCGGAAGGTGCCCGCCTTGATGGCCGCCTCCTTCTCCTGGACCTTCGTCACGAGGTCCGGCGGGACGCCGCCGCCGACCTGCGTGTTGATCTCGGCCAGCGCTGCTCCGCCCTTCGCGACCATGCTGAAGTCCTTGAGATCCTGCGCCGTGTACGCCCCGGCCATGACCTGGTCGATCACGTACGCGACGGTCGGCTCCATGTTCCACGTCACGCTGCTGACGACGTTGTTCGGCGCCAGGTCCTTCTGATCGCTCATGTTGCCGATGGCGACGAGGTTCTTCTCCGACGCCGCCTCGATCACGCCGAAGCGCTCGGCGAACAGGACGTCGGCGCCGGCGCCGACCTGGGCGAGCGCGGCCTCCTTGGCTGCCGCCGGGTCGAACCAGCTGTTGAGGAACGTCACCTTGACTTCGACGTTCGGGTTGACTTCCTTGGCGCCGCCGATGAACGCGTTGACGATCCGATTCACTTCGGGAACCGGGTAGCCACCGACGACCCCGAGCGTGTTCGACTTGGTCAGCCCGCCCGCAAGCATCCCAGCGAGATAGGCCGGCTCGTGGATCCAGTTGTCGAAGACCGAGAAGTTCGGCTCGGCCGGACCGCCGCCCGACCCGAACACGAAGGCGATGTCCGGATACTCCGCAGCCACGCGCCTGGCCGCTTCCTCGTTGCCGAACGCGTCACCGAAGATGATCGCCGGCTGGTCACGTTCCGCGACCTCTCGGAGGACCCGCTCCATGTCGCCTGAATACCCGATGGCGTCCTGGAACGAGTAGTCGACGCGACCGGCGGCCTTCTCGCCCTCGAGCGCGGTGTGGATGACGCCGTCCCACGGCTCCTCGATCTCGGTGGCGAATGCGCCGAACACCTTGATCGTCTGGGCGGCCGGGCTGGCCGACCCCGACGCCGCCGGCTCGGATGCCGCTGGCGCCGACGCCGCGGGTGCCGAGGCGCTTGGCGTCGCCCCTCCGCACGCTGCGGCAAGGAGCGCGATCAGCGCGACCAACGAGGTGGGGCGCAACGCCCTCGATGCTCCGCTTGGACGCGAACGGCGACGCTGACCGACCATGGCCTCCTCCTGCCTCCGGCTGTCCCGCAGTGTCGAGCGCCGCCTCGGTGGTGTCAAACCGCACCAGCGCCCTGGGCTGCCCGACTGACATGCGAATGCAATGTCCCCACGGACGCATGTCATGCCGAGGGATACGCCGGTCGCGCTTGCATCCGCTCCGACCCCCAGTCGCGCGTGCATCCGCCCCAAGCCCGAGGGGAGGTGAGCCGTCCGAGCTTGACAGAGCTCCGCGTGACCCAGCCGCGCGTGCCTTTGCGCGCTTGCCCAATCGCTCATGGCGCCCCGCATCGCCTGCGCCTTCCGGCGCCCCACCGGAGGAGGGATCACTTGGCCACGACCGCCGCACAAGCCCCCGCGGCCCAGACCGAGGTCTACCGGTACAAGCTGCCGTTCGTGATCGCGGCCTCCGCTGCCGGCACGGTCATCGAGTGGTACGACTTCTACCTGTACGGCGTTCTCGCCGCGTTCTTCGCGACGCAGTTCTTCCCGCCTGGGAATGACGTCGCAGCCCTGCTGTCGTCGCTCGCGACGTTCGGTGCTGGTTTCGCCGTCCGGCCGTTCGGTGCGGCCGTCTTCGGACGGATCGGCGACATCATCGGTCGCAAGTTCACGTTCCTCGTGACGATCACGCTGATGGGTCTCTCGACCGCGCTGGTCGGCATCCTGCCGACGTACGCGCAGATCGGCATCCTCGCGCCGATCATCCTCGTGTTCCTGCGACTCGCCCAGGGTCTGGCGCTGGGCGGTGAGTACGGCGGTGCAGCGATCTACGTCGCCGAGCACGCTCCCGACCACCAACGTGGCAAGTACACCAGCTGGATCCAAACCACGGCGACCGTCGGTCTGCTCCTCGCACTCGCCGTGATCCTGATCTTCCGCGTGGGGATGGGCGATGCGGCCTTCCGCGAGTACGGCTGGCGGATCCCATTCATCCTGTCTGCGGGCCTTGTCGTGCTGGCACTCTTCATCCGGCTGCGCCTCCAGGAGACGCCGCTGTTCTCGCGGCTCAAGGCAGAAGGCAAGTCCACGACCTCGCCTTGGCGAGAGAGCTTCGGGGAATCAGGCAACCGGCGGCTGATCCTGCTCGCCCTGTTCGGGATGACCGCTGGGCAGGCCGTCGTCTGGTATCAGGGTCAATTCCAGGCCCTGTTCTTCATGCAGAACATCCTCGGCATCAAGTTCAGCACCGCCTACACGATCGTCGCGATCGCGATCGTCTTCGCCACGCCGTTCTTCATCTTCTTCGGGCGGTTGTCGGACCGGATCGGTCGCAAACCGATCATCCTCGGCGGCTGCCTGATCGCGGCGCTGAGCTACTACCCGATCTACAACCTGATGTTCTCGGCCGCGAACGCCGTCCCGAACCCCAAGACCGACCCGGCCATCACCTCGACGTTCATCAGCGCTGAGCCGAACGTCGCGATGCTGACGATCCTCGTGTGGATCCAGGTCGTCTTCGTGACGATGGTCTACGGCCCGATCGCGGCCTTCCTGGTCGAGTACTTCCCGGCGCGGATCCGCTACACGTCGCTGTCGATCCCTTACCACATCGGCAACGGGTGGTTCGGCGGATTCCTGCCCCTCATCGCGGCGAGCCTCTTCGCGGCGACCGGCAACATCTACGCCGGCCTGATCTACCCGATCGTCGTCGCGCTGATCACCGCGTTCATCGGATGGCGATTCGTCGCCGAGACGAAGGACAGACGGATCTGGGACGAAGTCGGCGGCGAGGCGCCGACCGCTCAGCAGCGGGAGCAGGCCGTGACCTGACAACGCCTCGATCACTTCAGGCCCGCAAGCGCTTCGGCGCTCGAGCGGGCCCGTGGGGGGAACGCGTCGACCGAGGGCCGCCACGGCGGTCCTCGGTCGCGTTTCTGTCGCGGGCGGGCGGCTACCATGCGAGGCGATGCCCGTCTCCCGTCACGACACCTGCCGATGAGCCGTCCGCCGCTGCGCGTCGCCGTCCTTGGCGCCGGGACGGTCGGTGGCGCGGTGCTCGACGGGCTGCTCCATCACCCGGATCGGCTCGTCACCTCTGACGGCTCGCCAGTGACCGTCGTCGCGGTGGCAGTCCGGGACGTCGGGAAGTCGCGCGACGACGGTCTCGGCCCGGACCTGCTTACGGACGCCCCGGCCCACGTCGTTGCCGATCCCGACACGGACGTCATCGTCGAGCTGATGGGCGGGATCGAGCCTGCGCGGACGTTGATCGCGGCAGCGCTCGGTGCCGGCAAGGCGGTCGTGACCGCCAACAAGTCCGTCATCGCCCACCACGGCCCCGAGCTCGAGGCGGAGGCGCGCCGAACCGGTGCGGCATTCCGGTTCGAGGCGGCTGTCGCCGGTGGGATCCCGATCCTTGCGCCGCTCGCGGCGGACCTGGCGGGGAACGACATCCTCCGGGTGCGCGGCATCGTCAACGGCACGACGAACTACATCCTCACTGCGATGGCCCAGGACGGGCAGCCATACGACGAGGTGCTGCGCGACGCGCAGGATCAGGGCTACGCCGAAGCGGACCCGTCCGGCGACGTCGAAGGCGACGATGCCGCCAACAAGCTCGTCATCCTGGCGCGCCTCGCCTTCGGTCGATGGCTGGATCCGGCGAGCGTCGGCCGCCGCCCGCCGACGGTCCGGGGCATGGGTCCACCGGGCATCACAGG
>DATHTG010000374.1:0-9499 GCA_035463515.1 Candidatus Limnocylindrales bacterium | reverse complement strand
GAGGACATCGGCGGTCGGCTCCGGGGCGGCCCGTGCCTCTTCTTCGGCGGCGGCCACCTTGGCTCGCGCCGCCGCATCGATCGCGCCCAGCTCGCCCGCCTCCACGCCCGCCGCTTCGAGCCGAGCCCGGTACGCGGGGATCGGGTCGCGCGCCTTCCAGGCCTCGACCTCGTCGTCGGGCCGGTACTTCGCGGGGTCCGCCCGCGAGTGCCCGCCGTGACGGTACGTGATGGCTTCGACGAGCGACGGCCCCTCGCCAAGCCGTGCCCGTTCGAGCGCCGCGGTCGCGACGGCGTGGACCGCCTCGACGTCGTTGCCGTCGACGACGATCGGATCGAGCCCATACGCGCTCGCGCGGTCGGCGGCCGGCCGGGCGACGGCGGTCACGGCGCCGATCGGCGTGTACTCCATGTACTGGTTGTTCTCGCAGACGAACACGACGGGCGCCTTCCAGACGGCGGCCATGTTGAGCGCTTCATGGAACGCGCCGATGTTCGTCGTCCCATCGCCGAAGAAGCAGACCGCGACCTGGCCCGACTTGCGGTACTGCGCCGACCACGCCGCGCCCAGCGCGATCGGCAGGTGCGCTCCGACGATCGCGTACGACCCGAGGACGCCGTGCTCCACGCTCGTCAGGTGCATCGACCCGCCCTTGCCACCCAGCAGACCCGTCGCACGGCCGAACAGCTCAGCGAGGATCGGGGCCATGGGCACACCGCGAGCGATATTGTGGTTGTGCCCGCGATAGGTGCAGAACGTGTAGTCGTCCGGCCGCATCGCGACCGCGAACCCGGCGGCGACTGCCTCCTGCCCGACACCGAGATGCGTCGTGCCGCGGACGAGGCCCTCGAAGAACAGCTCCTGTGCCCGCGTCTCGAGGAGCCGGCACTCCTGCATAAGGCGGTACAGAGTCAAACCGGTGTCGCGGTCGAGCGTGGCCGGGGCGGCAGTGACGGTCGCCATCGACCCGGCGATCAGTAGGCGTTGGCGACGAAGAGCTCGTCGCTCGGGAACTTGGTGATCACCCGCGGGCCGTCACGGGTGACGACGACCTCCTCCTCGATCCGCGCCGCCGAGTAGCCGTCCTTCGCAGGGCAGTAGGTCTCGAGGGCGATGACCATCCCCTCCTTGATCTCGACGGGATGGTCGAGCGAGTTGAGGCGGCTGATGATCGGCCGCTCGTGCAGGAACAGGCCGACGCTGTGACCGAACTGGAGCCCGAAACACTCCATCTCGTTCGAGAACCCGAAATCCTCGGCCTTGGGCCACACGCTCGCCACCTCGTCGGTACCGACGCCGGGCCGCATCAGCTCGATCGAGGCATCGATCCACTCGCGCGCCCGCTTGTAGGCGTCGCGTTGGGCATCGCTCGCTCGCCCGACGACGAACGTCCGGTAGTAGCAGGTCTTGTAGCCGACGAACGTGTGGATGATGTCGAAGAACGCCTGATCGCCCGGCCGGATCAATCGGTCACTGAAGACGTGCGGGTGGGGACTGCACCGCTCGCCCGACACGGCATTGATGTTGTCGACGTGCTCCGAGCCCATCTCGAACAGCCGGTGCGTCACGTCGGCGACGAGCTCGTTCTCGCGGACACCGGGCTTGAGGTGCTCCGCGATGTACTGATACGCGCCGTCGACCATCGCGCAGGCCGTGTTCAACAGGATGATCTCGTCGATCGACTTCACCTCGCGCGCATCGAGCATCACCTGCTGGGCGTCACGGATGGTCAGTCCTTCAGCCTCGAGCGCGGCGATCATCGGGGGCTCGACGATGTCGACCCCGACGGGCATGTCGATGACGCCTTCGGCCTTCAGGATCCCGCCGATCTCCTGGGCGGCGCGGCGGAACAGCCCGGCGTCCGGAGCCACGGCTCCGCGGAGCCCGATCATGCCGGCGTGGACGTTCTCGGTCGGCAGCCACGGGCAGTTCAGCCGGTGGTGCTTGGCGGCCGAGCCGAAGTCCCAGATGTGGGGGTCGCCGCCGCGTGACAGGAGCGCGTAGCGCGTCATCTTGTCGCGGGCCCACTCCCCGATGTGGGTACTCGTGACGTAGCGGATGTTGTTGAAGTCGAACAGCAACATCGCGCCGAGGTCCGATGCGGCGAGGGCGTGCCGTGCCCGTCCGAGGCGATAGGTCCGCAGCCGGTCGACGTTCCAGCGCTCTTCCCAGTCGACGTTCATCGACCCGGGTGAGGCGATCGGGCGCCCTTGAGCGACGATGGGCTCGACGGTCGGGGCGGGGATGTCGACGGTCGTCACGGAAGCACCTTCCTCCTGTCGTCGGTCGGCGGGCTCCTCGCGCGACCTTGACACGGCCTTCAGTGTCGCTCTACGTTGTTCAACATCGTTGCACACCGGCCCAGCGCAAGTCCAGCCCCAGTCGAGGATGTGGTGGAGGGCTCACCGAGCCGCAGCGGACAGCCCGGATACTCCGAGATGGGCGACCATCTCCGGGACGCGCGGCGGCGCCGACACCTGAGCCTGCGTGATCTCGCGACTCGCCTCGGTCTGTCGCCGAGCTTGATCTCCCAGGTCGAGACAGGGCGCGCGCGCCCGTCGGTCAGCACGCTCTATGCGATCGCGAACGAGCTCGACGTATCCCTCGATGAGCTGCTGTTCAACGACACCGAACGCGGGGGCCGGTCCGGCACGGGGCCGCTCGCTGCGGTGGCGACCGAGCCGCCTGTACCGTCCAGCACGCCGGCCAGCGCGACCGCACCGGCAGAGCCGGTCCAGCGGGCCGGCGATCGCAAGGTCATCCGGCTGGCATCGGGCGTCGTGTGGGAGCGGCTCACGACCGAGTCGACCCCAGGCGTCGACTTCCTGTACGTGACGTACGAGGTCGGGGGTGCGTCGAGCCCGGAGCACGAGTTCCAGCGCCACGGTGGGCACGAGTGGGGCTTCGTGATCAGTGGGCGGCTCGGCGTCACGATCGGGTTCGAGGAGCACGAGCTCGGGCCCGGCGATTCCATCTCGATCGACTCGACGGTCCCCCACCGGCTCTACAACCGTGGGACGGTTCCGGTCCACGGTATCTGGTTCGTCCTGGGGCGACGGTCGCTGGACGTGCCCGGCCTGCAGGACGAGTGATGGGCCGTCCGAAGCACGTCGTCGGGCATCTCGACTGGTCATTCGCCGACTCGCCGCCGGCGCCGAGCGCGACATCGAGCGGACTGGTGCGACAGCGGTTCATCGGATGGCCCGAAGGCGCGACCCACACCGACCTCTCGGCCATCGTGCTCCACCCCGGCGGGTGGCTCGCCCCGCATGTCCACAGCTACGAGGAGGCCGTGTACATCCTCGAGGGCGACATGCTGTTCCTCATCGGCGAACAGGTGCATCGGGTGACCGGTGGCGACTACACGCTGATGCCGACGGGCATGCGCCACGGGCTCGCCAATACCGGTGATCAGCCTGTCCGCTTCCTCTCGCTCAACTCACCGCAGAAACAGGACCCGGGCAGCGGCCGGACGGATACCTACTTCGAGGCGCCGCCCGACGTCGCCGCCTGGGAGGCCATCGCGCAGCGGCCGCCGTTCGGCGACCCCACGCTCCGCTACGTGGGTCACTACGAGGGCACGGGGCCACAACTGGAGGCGCTGGCCGTCACCGATCCGGCACGCGGTCGTGCACCGGCGGGCGCCGACACCGCCATCCTGGCCTACAGCGGTATCTCGGTGAAGATGCTGGTGGACCGGGCGTTCGGCGCCGATCACTCCACGATGTTCACGGTCGACTACGAGATCGGCGGCTCGGCGCAGCAGCACGATCATCCGTTCGAGGAGGCGTACGTCTTCCTTGCCGGCGAGGTCGAAGGGGAGCTCGACGGGCAGACCTACACGTTTCGGCCAGGCGACTGGGCATTCGCCCCGGTCGGCTCGGTCCACGGCTTCTACAACACCGGCACGGAACGCGTTCGCTGGCTCGAGACGCAGGCACCGCAGCCGCCAGTCCGGCACTCGTACCGCTGGGTGGCGAGCTGGGAGAAGTACGAGACGGCCAGGGCCGCTGCGCGAGGAGGAGGCTGATGGCGAACGGATCGGTCGTGATCGTCGGCGGCACCCGCGCCATCGGGTTCGAGCTCGCCCGGCACTACCTCGGACGCGGCGACGACGTCGTCGTCACCGGGCAGGACGCGGGGCGCGTCAGTGCAGCCGTCGAGACGTTGGGCGCGAGGGCGACCGGCGCGACGTTCGACTTGTCCGAGCCGACATCGATAGGGTCAGCGCTCGCGGCGGTCGGCCCAGTGCGCCGGCTGGCGCTGGTCGCCATCGATCGCGACCAGAACTCGGTGGACGACTACGACATCGCCAAGGCGATCCGCCTCGTCACGCTGAAGCTCGTCGGCTACACCGAGGTCGTCCACACGCTCCGCGATCGACTGACGGAAGACGCCGCGATCCTGCTGTTCGGTGGGATGGCGAAGGAGCGGCCGTATCCCGGCTCGACGACGGTCACGACCGTCAATGGTGGTGTGGTCGGACTGACGCGCACGCTGGTCGAAGAGCTCAAGCCGCTGCGGACGAACTCGATCCACCCGGGCGTCGTCGGCGACAGCCCGTACTGGTCGGAGAAGGCCGCCGCGCGCGAGCGCTACTCGTCTGAGACGCCGTTGGGCCGGCTGGCGAAGATGTCCGAGATCGTCGATGCGGCCGTGTTCCTGCTGGAGAACACGGCCGTCAACGGGGTTGATCTGATCGTCGACGGAGGCTGGCACTGCCGGTAGGCCGCGCTGCCGAGGATCGCGGCCCTTGCAGCCCAGCCGGTCGCCGAGCTATGCCCTGCCCGCGCCTGCCGCTCCCCAGCGCTTGACTTCGGCGTCGAGGTCCAGCGGCATCACTGCGCCCTTGTTCTCGAACTCGCCCCACGCCTCGCGGGGGACTCGCCACATGATCTCGAACTCATTGCCGTCGGGATCGACGCCGTAGAGCGACTTGCTGACGCCGTGGTCCGAAGCCCCGCCGAGGGCGCGTTCCTCGGAGAGCGTCTTCGCCGCCGTCGCGAGGTCGTCGATCGTCGGGACCTCCCAGGCGAGGTGGTACAGCCCGACCGAGCCACGCGCGGGGCGCGGCGCATCCGGGCCTACCGAGAAGAGCCCGAGGTCGTGGTGGTTCTCGCCGTTGCCGGCGCGCATGAACACGGCGCGGCCGCCGAATGCGCTCTCGACGACCTCGAAGCCGAAGACACGGCCGTAGAACTCGGCCGCCGTCGTCGCGTCCCGGACGTAGAGGACCGCGTGGTTCAGCCGCGCGACGGGGATGCTCATCGGTGGCCGCTCGACGCGGTGGCGTCACCGGCCGGCGCACCGACCAGTTTCCAGCCCGACTGCCATGTGCCGTTGTTGACGATGTTGAGCGCCATGTTGAGGAACGCGAGGGCCTCGAGCTGGCGCGCGCGGACGAGCGGTCCGACGTCGATGGGCCGGAGACCGATCGACCTCACCAGCTCCAGCACCGTGGCCTTCGCCGGTGCGTCGTCGCCGGCGACGTAGCCGTCGAGTTGGACGCCGTCGGCCGTCGGGTCGTCCTGGTGGGTCGCGAACAGCGTGTTGAATGCCTTCACGACGGGGCTGTCCGGGAGGAGCTCAGAGATGACCTCGGCATTCGAGGACGAGGTGTCGATCTCTGGACCGTTCTCGCCGAACGAGATGCGGTTCGTCACGTCGACGACCGGCTTGCCGGCAGCAGGCTCGGCGATCTCCTCGGCCAGGGCCTCGATCTCGTTCATCCCGACCGCCGGGATGACGACGTCCGCCTGGGCGGCGGCCGCGGCATTACTTTCCCCGACCCGCGCGCCGCTGGCCGACGCGGCCTGCTCGGCATCCTTCGGATCGCGGGACGTGATGATGACCTCGTGTCCGGCGCGGCCGATCGACGTGGCAAGGGCGGTGCCGACGTTCCCGGCACCGATGATAGCGACCTTCATCCCAGAGACCTCCGTTGCGCTCGGTCCTGACGTCCGAGCTTTAGTTGCTTACGCAACCATACTCGGGTGGTACAGTCATGTCAATATCAGTTTGGTGAGGACAAACTAGCATGACCGACGAACGACCCGCGCCCGACGAGCGCAAGCTGCGTATCGCGGTCGGATCACAGATCCGCCGCTGGCGGATATCGCGCGAGCGCACGCTGGCGCAGGTCGCCGCGATGAGCGGCGTCAACGTCGGCTATCTGTCCCAGATCGAGAATGACAAGGCCTCGCCATCGCTAGCCGTCCTTGGCGCGATCGCCGACGCTCTCGACGTTCCCGCCGCCTGGTTCCTCATGGGCGATGCCCCTGCGCCGATCGTCGTCCGTGCCGCGGAGCGTCCCGCCGTCGAGACGGAACTCGGCAGGATCGAATACGTGGACGGACGCGCTTCGCGCGACGTCACGATCGTCGAGGGAGTCGCTCGACCCGGCGGCCGCGTCGGCGTCCACGCCCATCCCGGCGATGAGCACCATCTCGTTCTGCGGGGTCGGTTCCGGATGACCCAGGGCGACCACGCCGTCGAGCTCGGACCGGGCGACTACCTCCGCTGGGACGGGTCGGTGCCCCATGACGCCGAGGCGATCGGCGAAGAGGACGCGGCGGTGCTCGTCATCAGGATCCGTCCGCGCGAGTAGCCGGTCGGGCACCCGGGGCGTCAGCAGGCTCCTGGAGACGTACCATCGCGACGTGACCCGACGCGCGGTGACGTACGCCTCCTACCTGAAGGTCCCTGAGCTGCTCTCGCTCCAGGTCGAGCGCTCGGACGGCCCTGACGGGCCGGAGCACGACGAGCTGCTGTTCATCGTCGTCCACCAGGTCTACGAGCTGTGGTTCAAGTCGCTGCGCCACGAGCTGCGCGGTGTCCAGGCGGCGCTCGAGGACGGCGACACCGACCGCGCGCTCCATCTCCTCAACCGCGTCCTGAAGATCCTCAAGACGCTGGTGGCGCAGGTCGACGTACTCGAGACGATGACCCCGATGCAGTTCCTCTCGTTCCGCGATCGGCTCGACTCGGCATCGGGCTTCCAGTCGGCGGGTTTCCGGGCGATCGAGGCGACACTCGGCGTACGGGACCGAGCCGCCGTCGAGGCACAACCCGAGGACTCGGCGGCGCGCAGGGCGATCGAAGAGGCCCAGGCTTCGACCTCGGTCTGGGAATCGTTCCTCGGCTATCTGGTCGAGCGCGGCCACGCCGTCCCGGCCGACGCCGAGGTCCCTGATGCGCGCGTGCAGGAGGTCCTGGTCGCCGCGTATCGCGAGGACGAGGACGCAGCCCTCGTCGCGGAGCGCCTGGTCGATCTCGATGAGGGCATCCCGGAGTGGCGCTACCGCCACGTCAAGATGGTGGAGCGGACGATCGGGACAAAGCGCGGGACGGGCGGCTCGAGTGGGGTGGAATACCTGCGCGGGACGTTGTTCCGGCCCGCATTCCCGGACTTGTGGGAGATCCGCTCCCGGCTCTGAGCGGCCGCTAAGCGGCGGCACCCTCCCAGACGACCGTGCTCTTCCGTCGGCGCCCACGGCGGCCCGCTGCGACGTCCGCGTGAAAGATCGCGACGGCGAGCTCGCCGATCGCCTTCTCCTGTCCCGGCGCGAAGGCCAGACCGAGGACCTCCGAGCCCGCGACGATCCTGTTCCGTCGAACCTCGACCTGCAGCTCGAGCGGTCCCGTCGGCAGGTCCAGGGTCAGCCAGAGCTCACCGACGTCGAGATCGACGGGGCCCGGGATCCGCACGCCGGCGCCGCTCACCGACAGGTCGAGCAGCTCTCCGCGCTGGCCCGCAAGCACGACCGGTACATGGACAGGCAGGCGCGTGCCCGCTCGGCGGTTGCCGGCGAATCGCGATGACCGGATCCGCTTGATCGCGGTAAGGAGCAATGCCAGGTTCATCGCCATGAACGCCGCCGCCCCGATGGCCGCCCACGGGACGGCGTACGTGATCGGCGAGAAGCCGAGCAGCGTCGCGGTGAACCACACGAGCCCGATCGACGAGGCGACGGCCAGGGCCGACAGGAGCGGCGGGATCGGCACGCGCTGGCCACCGTGCTCGCTTCGGCCCTTCGGGGTGACCTTGAACGTCGCGGCCCGGTCGGGCCACAGCAGGGCCAGGGTCGCAGGCAGGACGGCGGGCATCCGCAGGACCTCGAAGAGGACGGAGAGGATCGGCGGATAGTGGCCGCGGGCGAGCAGCCGGAGCGCGACGAACTGCATGCCGAGCGTCGTCAGGAAGAACGGGCCGAAGATCTCGCCTGGCGCGTCGATCGGCACAGCACCCGTGCCGACGACGGCGAGCGGGATCGTGATGTACGCGAATGTCCGCCAGCTGTCGAACCAGCCGAACAGCGTCGTCATGAACGCGAGCCGCTGGCCCGCGGTGAGACCCGGCGCGAACAGGGGGTTCTCACGACGGAGCACCTGCATGGCGCCGAGCGCCCACCGGTTCCGCTGGATGAGGTATCCGCTGGCATCGTCCGGCGCGAGCCCTCGAGCGACGACCTCGTTGTGATACGCGCCGGTCCAGCCCTTCCGATACATGCGGATCGTCGTGTGGATGTCCTCGGTGACGCTGTCGGTGCTGACGCCGCCCACCGAGCGCAGTGCCGAGACGCGGACGAGCGCACAGGTCCCGCACCAGAACGGCGCGTTCCAACGGTTCTTCGCGGGCGCGATGACCCGGTAGAAGACAGCCTCTTCGTTGAAGATCTGGCCGTTCCAACGGCGCTGATGCTCGAACGACTCGAGGTTGTAGAAGTCCTGCGGCGACTGGACGAAGGCGAGCCTCGGATCGTCGAAATAGGGCAGCAGCGCGGTCAGGAAGCGCGCCGTCGGCACGTGGTCGGCGTCGAGCACGCCGACGATGTCGGCGTCGATGTGCTCGAGCGCGTGGTTGAGGTTGCCAGCCTTGGCGTGCGCGTTCGACGGGCGCGTGAGATAGCGGGCGCCGAGCTTCTCGGCCAGCTCCTTGATCTCGTCGCGTCCGCCGTCGTCGAGCACCCAGGTGTCGTGCTTCGGCTTCAGGGCCACGGCCGCGGCGATCGTCGGCAGGAGCACGTCGGGCGGCTCGTTGTAGGTCGGGATCAGGACCGCGACGCGCGGTCGGCGGAGCGCGTTCCGGTTCGGCGGCTCACCGGCATCGACCGTCCAGAGGGCGACCGTATAGAGGACCAGCCCGAAGGCGTTGTGTACCTCGACGATGAAGAGCGGGATGGCGACCCACCACCATTCGAGCGCGATCGTGCTGGTGAGGCGCCAGATGAGATACACCGCCGTCACGGCGATGGCGGCAAGCGCGAAGCCGTGGATGACGGCTCGACGGACCGGTGTCTCGGGCGGCGGAAGTGATCCGTCGCGGAACACGGTCGCTCCCAGCGCGACCGCGCCCGATCCGGGTGGGGACGGGTGCATGGCCGGACCGTACGGACCGGCACCGCACCTCAGCCATCCCGCCGCAGGGTCACCTCCTGCAACCCGAAAGTCCTGTACGCCCCGACACCCAACCGCAACGTCGTCATCCGCACGACTCGAC
>DATHTG010000373.1:0-1696 GCA_035463515.1 Candidatus Limnocylindrales bacterium | reverse complement strand
ACTCGCCGCTGTGGGGCAACCACGCCTTCGTGCGCGTGTGGGCGGCAGCCTCGGTGTCGATCTTCGGGTCGCTCATCACCCGGGTCGCCCTGCCGCTTGTCGCGATCCTGACGCTCGGGGCCGGAGCGATCGAGGTCGCCGTGCTGCGAAGCATGGACGTCGCGGCGGCGCTGGTGGTCGGGCTCGTCGCCGGCGCCTGGGTGGACCGGCTGCGACGGCGGCCTGTGCTCATCTGGGCGGACCTCGGCCGGGCGGTCCTGCTCGGATCGATCCCGATCTCGTTCGTCATGGGGACGCTCCAACTGTGGCAGCTGATCGCGGTCGCGGGACTTGCCGCGGTGCTGACGACCTTCTTCGACGCGGCCGACAACGCCTACCTGCCGACGATCGTCGAGCGCGAGCGGCTGGTCGAGGCGAACAGCGCGCTGGCCGCGTCGGGATCGGTCGCCGAGTTCGCGGGGTTCGGGATCAGCGGGTTCCTCGTGCAGCTGCTGACCGGTCCGATCACGATCGCGATCAACGCGGTGACCTACCTCGGGTCGGCGTTGCTCCTCTTGTCGGTCCGTGCGAGTGAGGCACCGCCTCCCCCACCGTCAGAGCGCGAACCCGTCCTCGACGAGATCCGGCACGGGCTCGCACTGGTGCGCGCGTCACCGATCCTCCGTGCGTTCGTCGGCGCCCAGATGCTGATGTCGATGCTCTGGGGCGTCTTCGGGGCGACCTGGTTCCTCTTCGCGATCGATGAGGTCGGCGTCTCACCGGCGGCGATCGGCGTCATCGCCGGGGTCGGTGGAGCGTCCTCGTTCATCGGCGCCGTGGTCGCCACGCGCTCGACCCGGCGCTGGGGCGTCGGCCCGGTGGCGATCGCGTCCATGCTCCTGGCTGCACTCGGGAACCTGTTGATCCCGTTGGCGCCCGCTGGGCTGCCGGTCGTGGCGATCGCGTTCTTCCTGTGGCAGCAACTGGTCGCGGACTCGGCGGTGACCGTCTACGACGTGACCGAGACGTCGGTTCGGCAGTCGCTGGTCGCCGACCGCGAGCTCGGACGGGTCGCGTCGACATTCCAGGTCGCCTCGGCGGCGGCGCAGCTCTTCGCGACGATCGGCGCGGGTCTGCTCGCCGAAGCGATCGGCCTGCGCGCGACCGCGTTCCTGGCGCCTCTCGGCGGACTGTTCGCGGCGGCGATCCTGTACTGGTCGCCGGTCCGGCACCTCCGCGAGCTGCCGTCGATGGACAGCCGCCCGCCGGCTGAGGTCGTCTACGAGAAGGAGCGCGATCAGCCCGTCGGCGCCTGACCGTCCGCGAAGAGGGCGTCCACGAATGCCTTCGGATCGAAGGCCAGCAGGTCGTTGATCCCTTCCCCGACCCCGACGAACCGGACCGGGACCTTCAGGCCGTGCTCGATCGCGAAGACGATCCCGCCTTTCGCTGTCGAATCCAGCTTCGTCAGGACGATGCCGGTGAGACCGACGGCGTCGTGGAACGCCTTCGCCTGCGCGAGCCCGTTCTGACCGGTCGTGGCGTCGAGGACGAACAGTGTCTCGGGCTGGGCGCCCGGTAGCCGCTTGTCGACGATCCGGCGGACCTTGGTCAGCTCATCCATCAGGTTGGTCTTGGTGTGGAGACGTCCCGCCGTATCGGCGATGACCATGTCGGCCCCTCGGGCGATGGCGGCATCCAGGGCGTCGTATACGAC
>DATHTG010000372.1:0-7715 GCA_035463515.1 Candidatus Limnocylindrales bacterium | reverse complement strand
AACGACGCCTCGTTCACGTTCGAGCCGGAGAGCTCGGTCGCGCTGGGTTTCGGATTCCGTTGCGGCTTCCTCGGTCTGCTCCACATGGAGATCGTCCAGGAGCGACTCGAGCGCGAGTTCGACCTCGACCTGATCGCCTCGGCTCCCTCGGTCGAGTACCACGTCCAGCTCCAGCACGGCCGCGGCACGGTCGTCGTCGACAACCCGGCGCTGTTGCCGGACCCCGCCGACATCGAGTCGATCGAAGAGCCGTGGGTCAAGCTCAGCGTCGTGACGCCGAGCCAGTACATCGGCGCGCTCATGGAGCTCTCGACGAACCGCCGGGGCGACTTCGTGAACATGGAGTACCTCGACCCGACCCGGGTCGTGCTCCACTTCGAGATGCCCCTCGCCGAGCTCATCGTCGACTACTTCGACCAGCTCAAGAGCCGGAGCCAGGGCTACGCGTCGATGGACTACGAGGAGCTCGGCTACCGACCGGCGAACCTCGCCAAGGTCGACATCCTCGTCAACGGTGAGCCGGTCGATGCGCTGAGCATCATCGTCCACCGCGATCGTGCCCAGTCGACGGGGCGTGCCCTCGCGGAGCGGCTCAAGCAGCTGATCCCGCGCCAGATGTTCGAAGTGCCCATCCAGGCGGCCATCGGCAGCAACGTCATCGCCCGCGAAACGGTCCGCGCGATGCGCAAGAACGTCCTGGCCAAGTGTTACGGTGGCGATATCACGCGCAAGCGGAAGCTGCTCGAGAAGCAGAAAGAGGGCAAGCAGCGGATGAAGCGCGTCGGGTCGGTCGAGATCCCGCAGGAGGCGTTCCTGGCGATGCTCCGCATGGACGAGGGCTGATCGTCCGTGGAGGCGCTGTTCGACATCTCGCGCGGCCTCATCGTGATCGGGCTGATGCTGCTGCTCGTCCTGCTCCGGCTCGACGCTGAGCGGTTCGGGACGGCGGAGTACTACGAGACGACGCGGGACGGCGAGCGGCCACGCATCCGTCGCCGAGTGGCCTGGTACGGACTCGGCGCAGCCCTCGTCGTCGCCATCGCGTACATCCACCCGTCGCCGCAGGCTGAGCTATTCCTCGGGACCGGGGACCGGCTCGGGGCGGTCACGGGTGGCCTCATCTTCGCCGGGTTGGGCGTCGCCCAGGCCCTCGCGTTCGCGACGCTGCGTTACCAGCGGATCCGCTTCCCGGACATCAGCTCCTATCCCGGTGCGCTCCTCAACTCGACGGCGACAGCGTTCATCGACGAGGCGACATTCCGTGGCGTGATCTTCGGGACGATGTGGACGCTCGGGCTCGACGCGAACCTCGCGAACGTCATCCAGACGCTGCTCTACGCGCTCACGACTCGGCTCGGCGCGCCCGGTCGCGACCGCTACCTGCTCGTGCTGACCCTCGCGGTCGGCTTCATCGGTGGCTGGCTGACCGCCGTCACCGGCGGGATCGCGGCCGCCTTCCTGGGCCACGCCGCGACCCGGTTCGCGGTGTTCCTCGCGACCGGCCACACGGGCCAGACGCTGCCGAAGGGTCGCGAGATCGAGGAGATCGACCGACGCCGGCGCCCACCAGACGGCTGGCGCGTCATCGGATCACGGGAGTCCGTCCAGCGCGAACGATGAGCCCGGCGTCGACGTCGGCTCGGCGACCGCCGGTCGCCCTCTACATCCACGTCCCGTTCTGCATCTCGCTCTGTCCCTACTGTGACTTCGTCGTCATCGCCGGGTCGGCTGCGCGCGGCCCGCGCAATCGGATCGGGCAGTTCCTCGATGCGCTGCTGGTCGAGCTGGAGGTGCGGGCCGATGCGCTGGATGCGATATTCGGGTTGCCTGGCGGTCGCAGGCCGGACCTCGAGTCGGTGTACCTCGGTGGCGGAACACCGTCGCTGCTGCCGACCGGCGAGATCGAACGCATCCTCGGCCGGGTCAGCGAGCGCTTCGGCTTGGCCGATGACGCCGAGATCACGATCGAGGCGAACCCCGGCCCCGACGAGCGGGGTGACCCCGCCGCGCTCCGGCGTGCGGGTATCACGCGGCTCTCGTTCGGCGCCCAGTCATTCGACGACACCGAGCTTCGGAAGCTCGGCCGACGGCACCGGGCGCGGCACGTCGTGGACGCGGTCGCGGAGGCACGCGAGGCGGGCATCGCGTCGATCAATGTCGACCTGTTGTACGACATCCCCGACACCGACCTCGCGACGTGGATGACCACGCTCGACACCGCGCTCGCCCTCGAGCCCGATCACATGTCGCTGTATGCGCTCTCGCTCGACGACCCGATCGCCGAGGGCCTCACGGGCCCGGAGGGCGACCACCTCCCGACGACGAAGGGCGCTCGTCGCTGGCGCGATGCCGTCCGGCCGGGACAGGACGAGGACCGGGCGGCCGCCCAGTACCACCACGCCACGGTCGTGATGGAGGAGGCCGGCTACCGAGGCTACGAGATCTCCAACTGGGCGAAGCCCGGTCACGAGAGCCGGCACAACCTGGCGTACTGGCGGCGCCGTCCGCACGAGGCGCTCGGCCCCGGCGCGCACGGCTTCGACGGCGTCGAGCGCCGCTGGACAGCCGGCCGCCTCGACCTCTACGTCGCGGCTCTCAGCACGACGCCGCCGACCCTCCCGCCGGGCGGTATCGAGACGCTCGATGACGCCTCCGCGACGATCGAGGAGCTGATCCTGGGTCTCCGGCTTGACGATGGCGTACCGCTGGCGCTCGCCCACGAGCCCCCGCTGGCCGATGTCTTCGGCTGGGCGCTGCCAGCCGAGCTGCTCGCGGTCACCGACGACGACCGGGTCGTGCTGACGACGCGCGGCCGACTCCTCTCCAACGAGATCTTCGCGCGACTGGTCTGAGGGACGACGAAGGTTGACCTCGTGGGACGCGGTCTAGGCGACCGCCGAGCGAGCCTCCTCGCCCGCCGCCTCGATCATCACGCTGGCAAGGGCGTCGTACGCGGTCGCCCACGCGTCTGCGGTCTCGTCGTCGAAGCCGGCACCGAGCACGCGGTCGAGTGTCCACATGAGGGCCGCCCCGACCGTGTCGTAGTGCTCATCACGGACGCCGTACCGGGCATGGACCCGGCCGAGCGCCTGGATGAACGGGATGATCGTGTCGAAATCGTCGAGGCTCGCGACGACCACCTTGAACGTCTGCATGACGATCCGGCCCTGCGCCGCCATGTCGGTCTTGGCGAACAGCCGACGCACCACGGGGTCGAGCTCGAACTGGCGCTGGTAGAACATCGAGGACAGCGCCTCGCCGTCGGGCTCGACGGCAGCCCAACTGGTCCTGATGAGGTCGATCTGGCGCGGGGTCATGACGCGAGAGGCTCCTGGCATCGGAAGCGGCGAGATGAGATGCGGTCCCCTCCAGCGTCGCCGTGCGCCCGCTCGGCGGGCATGGACGGATGACGATGTCGGTCATGGTCGGATGTCATCGACTCGATCTGCGGCGTCCCTCTCCGTGCGTTGACACTCAGCGCCGCCCACTGCTACGATGCCAGCACGTTTGTTAGCACTCTCACCCATCGAGTGCTAACGCCACGGGAGAACGAGCTTGGCGCGACGCGTCCGCCGCCCACTCGGCCCGTTGGACATCCGCTCGCAAGCGATCCTTCGGGCCGTCATCGAGGAATACGTCACGACGGCACAGCCGGTCGGCAGCCAGGCGCTCGTCGACCGCTATGGCCTTGGTGTGTCGAGCGCGACCGTCCGCAACATCCTGGCGGAACTCGAGATGGCCGGGCTGCTGACGCATCCCCACACGAGTGCGGGTCGCGTCCCGACCGACTCCGGCTACCGCTTCTACGTCGAGTCGATCGTCGACGCCGTCCCGCTGCCGGCCGTCGAGCAGCTCATGATCCGGCACCAGTTCGGCCAGGTGGAATTCGCCAGTGAGCACTGGTTCCGTCTCGCGGCAACGACCCTCGCCGGGCTGACGCGCTCCGCAGGTCTCGCCACACCGGCCAAGCCGCGGGCGGCGCACATCCGGCGCGTCGACCTGGTCGCGGTCAACGAGCGGATGGCCAGCCTCATCCTGGTGCTGCGCGAAGGCGCGATCAAGCAGG
Organism: Candidatus Limnocylindrales bacterium; assembly: GCA_035463515.1. Taxonomy (GTDB): domain Bacteria; phylum Chloroflexota; class Limnocylindria; order Limnocylindrales; family CSP1-4; genus SPCO01. The sequence continues at coordinate 3,649 of DATHTG010000372.1, read as the reverse complement.
CGATCGTGACGATCGAGGGACCCGAGGCCGTCGAGCAGGCGACGCTCAACCAGGTCGCCGGGCTGCTGAATGAGCGACTGAACGACTCGACCGTCGCGTCCGCCGAGGCGGCGATCGACGCCTTCGACGAGACCGACCCGGTCCAGCGCATCGCCCGACGCGTCGGCGAGCGGATCATCAGGATCCTGCGGGACTACGACGCCGCAGCGGTCGAGGAGGTCTTCTCGGACGGCCTGCTCAACGTCATGGAAGCGCCCGAGTTCGCGCAGAGCGACAAGCTCCGCCAGGTCTTCAGCGCGCTCGAGAACAGGGCATACCTCGGAGAGCTGGTGGGTAGCGTCGCGGGGTCCGGCCGTATCCGCATCGTGATCGGTGCCGAGAATCCACGCGAGGAGATGCACGACGTGACGCTCATCCTCGCGCCGTACGGCCGGCCCGGACGCGCCCTTGGCGTCGTCGGTGTCCTTGGCCCGACCCGCATGAGCTATCCCAACGCGATCGGCACGGTCTCGTTCGTGTCCGGTCTGATGAACGAATTGGTGGACCATCTGTATGCCTGAACCACGCCACGCGCCCGATCGACCGCACCGCACGCGAGCCGACGAGCGGGCTGACGATATCGACGTCCGGCCAACGAAGCTCCTCGCCGATATCGAGGATCTCAAGGGCCAGCTCACCGCGGCGACCGCGCAAGCCGACGACTACCTGACGGCGCTCCAGCGGGAGCGCGCGGAGTTCCTCAACTTCAAGCGCCGAACGGCCGAGGAGCGCGAGCGCGACCTCGGGCTAGCAGGCGAGGACCTCATCCGCAAGGTGCTGGCCGTCGCCGACGACTTCGATCGGGCGATCGACGCCCGGCCCGCCTCGATCGCCGGGGACTCGTGGTTCGAGGGCGTCGCCGCGATCGATCGCAAGCTCCGCGCCCTGCTCGAGAGCGAGGGCGTGAGCACGATCAGCGCCGATCCCGGCACGACCTTCGACCCGCGCGAGCACGACGCGATCGCCACCGTCCCGGGTACGGGTCGTCCCGAGGGCGAGATCGTGGAGCAGGTCCGGCGCGGGTACCGGCTCCGTGACCGCGTGATCCGCCCGGCCCTGGTGGCCGTGGCTGGTGGCGAGTCGTCCACCGACGCCGACCTTCCGAACTGACCACCGACCGCACGAACACGTAACCGACACATACACCGAAACCGACGAGGAGCAGATACACATCATGGCCAAGATCATCGGCATCGACCTCGGGACCACGAACTCCGTCGTGGCCGTCATGGAGGGCGGCGAACCGACCGTCATCGCATCGGCGGAGGGCGGACGCACCATCCCCAGCGTCGTCGCCTTCACCAAGACGGGCGAGCGGCTGGTGGGCCAGCTCGCCAAGCGCCAGGCCGTCACCAATCCAGGCAATACCGTCTTCTCGATCAAGCGCTTCATGGGCCGTCGATACGACGACCCGGAGACCAAGCGGTCGCGCGAGCTTGTGCCGTACCGGGTCGAGAAGGATCCCAACTCGGACGGGATCGTCGTGAAGCTCGCGGATGACAAGACGTACACGCCGCCCGAGATCAGCGCGATGATCCTGCAGAAGCTCAAGACTGACGCCGAGGCATATCTCGGCGAGAAGGTGACCGAGGCGGTCATCACGGTCCCCGCGTACTTCGATGACACGCAGCGCCAGGCGACCAAGGATGCCGGGCGCATCGCCGGTCTCGAGGTCAAGCGGATCATCAACGAGCCGACCGCGTCGGCGCTCGCCTACGGGCTCGACAAGAAGGGCGACGAGAAGATCGCCGTGTACGACCTGGGTGGCGGCACGTTCGACATCTCGATCCTCGAGCTCGGAGAGGGAGTCTTCGAGGTCAAGGCCACCAACGGCGACACACACCTCGGTGGCGACGACTTCGACCAGCGCGTCATCGACTGGCTGCTCGCCGAGTTCAAGAAGGACCAGGGCATCGACCTGTCAAAGGACCAGCAGGCCCTGCAGCGCCTCAAGGAGGCCGCCGAGAAGGCGAAGATCGAGCTCTCGACGACGGCGACGACCGAGATCAACCTGCCGTACATAACGGCCGACGCCTCCGGCCCGAAGCACCTTGTGGTCACGCTGACACGAGCCAAGCTCGAGGATCTGGTCGCTGACCTCGTCTCGAAGACGGAGGGTCCGGTCAAGGCTGCGCTCAAGGACTCCGGTCTCAAGCCCGGTGACATCGACGAGGTGATCCTCGTCGGCGGCATGACCCGCATGCCCGCGGTCGTCGAGGCGGTCAAGAAGATGTTCGACGGGAAGGAGCCCCACAAGGGGGTGAACCCGGACGAGGTCGTCGCGATCGGTGCGGCCATCCAGGCCGGTGTGCTGGCCGGTGACGTCAAGGACGTCCTCCTGCTCGACGTGACCCCGCTGTCGCTCGGCATCGAGACGCTCGGTGGCGTCATGACCAAGCTGATCGAGCGGAACACGACGATCCCGACATCGAAGTCGCAGGTGTTCTCGACGGCGTCGGACAATCAGTCGCAGGTCGAGATCCACGTCCTCCAGGGTGAGCGCGACTTCGCGGCCGATAACAAGACGCTGGGCCGGTTCATCCTCGACGGGATCCCGCCGGCGCCGCGTGGTGTGCCGCAGATCGAGGTGACGTTCGATATCGACGCGAACGGCATCCTCGACGTGAAGGCCAAGGACCGGGCGACCAGCAAGGAGCAGCAGGTCCGCATCACCGCGTCCTCGATGCTCTCGAAGGACGCCGTGGACCAGATGGTGCGCGACGCCGCCGAGCACGCCGACGAGGACAAGACCCGTCGCGAGGAGGTCGAGACCCGGAACCAGGCCGAGGCGTTGACGTTCCAGGCGGAGCGGACGCTCAAGGACCTGGGCGACAAGGTCTCGTCCGAGGACAAGATCGAGGTGGAGAACCAGGTGTCCTCGGTGCGTGAAGCGCTGAAGGGCTCCGACATGGAGGTCGTGCGCTCGGGGATGAATGCCCTGGCCGAGACCCTCCAGCGGATCGCGACGGCTGCCTACCAGGCGTCCGCGTCGGAGGCCGGCTCGAACGGGTCCGGCGACGGCGAAGGCCCCGGTGCCGGTGATGGTGCGTCCGCCGAGGGCGAGTCCGCCAGCGCTGACGCCGAGGGCGAGGAGGCCGTCGAAGGCGAGTTCAAGGAGGTCTAGGTCTCTCCGTCCGTCTCGAAACCACGGCCCGGGCCGGCACCAGCCGCCCGGGCCGTTCCTCGTGCAGGGCAGGGCCGGGCGCGGGTTCGCGGGGGCGAACTTCCACGCATCCTCGTCACCTGCTCCTCCCGGCGGCCACCCGGGCCGTTCCACCTGCAAGGCAGGGGCGGCACTAGCCACGAGGAAGCGCACCCACCGACGATCCCTGTCAGACGCTCCTCATACGGGCACGAGTCAGCGGAGCGCTGACCGATGCTCACGGTGAGGGCCGTTTGTCATTTCCTGAGGCGACTTCCGCGCACGACGACAGAGGGACGATCGCTGACTCTTGGGCGAGCGCCCGAAGGGTGACGCGATCCGCCCCCCACCACACTCGAGCCGCGCGATGGCAGCGCGCGACATGCCAGCCTTCGCCGCGAGCTGCGCCTGCGTCAGTCGCCGGCGGATGAGTAACGCACGCAGCGACAGCCCGATCCTGATCGCATC
>DATHTG010000371.1:0-3670 GCA_035463515.1 Candidatus Limnocylindrales bacterium | reverse complement strand
GAAGGATGTTGACCTCCTCGCCGGTCAGGCGAAGTTGCACCGGCTCGTTGTTCGCGAAGCCGGTCGCGGCATCGACCGCGCCCTGGGTGACCGCGGCACCCTGTCCGAAGTCGGGGTACTCGACGACCTGCAGATCGTCGGGCGTCAGGCTCGCCGACTTCAGGAGCGCCTGGAGCATGATCCACGACGAGCCGAACCGACCGGGGATGCCCAGCTTCCTGCCCTTCAGGTCGGCGGCGTTCGCGATGCCCGACGATGCCTTCGCGAACACGATCGACGGGAAGCGGCCGTAGATCGTGGCCACGTACTTGATCGGGATCGCGTTGCTGACCGCGGGGATGACGCTCGTCCCGTCGGCGAGACCCAGGTCGATCGAGCCCTGGCCGACGAGCGTGACGAGGTCCGGGTCGATCTTGTTCTGGAACGTGACGTCGAGGCCCGCCTCCTCGTAGTAGCCCGCCTGGTCGGCGAGGTAGAACTGCGCGAACTGGACGCTCGGGATGAACCCGAGGCCGACGGTCAGCGCGACGGGCGCCTGGCTGGGCTCGACACTGCCGTCGCCTGATGCGGACGGCGCCACGGACGACGACCCGGGCGCAGCGCTCGGGGATGCGTTGCCTGCAGCGGGACCGCAGGCGACGGCGATGAGCGCGACGATCGCGGTCAGGACGATGAACGGGCGACGGGACACGGGACCTCCTGGGCTGGCAGGTTAGCGAGCGCCGACGAGACGGCGCTCGACGAGCACGACGGCGACGTACAGGACGATCCCCACGAGGGCGATCGTCAGAAGCGTGGCGAACATCAGCGGGATGTCGAACAGCGACCCTCGAGCGAGATTGATGAGCACGCCGAGGCCCTTCTCGGCACCTGCCCATTCGCCGACGATGGCGCCGACGACCGCGAGCGTGACGCCGACCCGCATCCCGCCGAGGATGCTCGGTAGCGCCGCGGGAACCTCGAGGGTCGTGAGGACCTGACGACGGGTCGCACGGAGCGAGCGGCCGAGCTCGAGCAGCCGGCCGTCGACCGACCGGATGCCGACCATCGTCGCGACCGCGACCGGGAAGAACACGATCAACGCGCAGATGACGACCTTGCCGAGGAGCCCCGGCCCGAACCAGAGAGCGATCAACGGGGCGAGCGCGAGGATCGGGGTCGCCTGTGCGGCGACGAGATACGGCGAGAGCAGCCGCTCCACGACGGCGCTCCTCGCGAGGCCATAGCCGACGACGAGCGCCGAGCCGGCACCGACGACGAACCCGAGCGCGACCTCGACAAGCGTCGCGACCAGATGCGGCTGGATGGTGCCCGCGGACCAGGCGCCGACCCAGCGAGTCACGACTGCACCGGGCGGCGGCAGGATGAACGGCGGGAAGCCGCTGACCATCACGACGAGCTGCCAGAGGACCACGAACCCGATGAGCGCCGCGAGGATCGAGGCGGCGGCCGATCGCGTCACGCGGCAGCCTCCTCGCCGAGGTGTCGACGGATCGCGCGGGAGGTGCTGGACACGACGGCGGCGTCGAGGTCGGCGATGGAGCGAGGCCGTGGCAGGTCCACGGGGAGGTCCGCCACGACGCGCCCCGGTCTCGCTGACAGGACGACGACACGGTCGGCGACGAGGATCGCTTCGGCGATCGAGTGCGTGACGAGCACGATCGTCGGGCGGGCACGGTCCCAGAGCGCCAGCAGCTCGAGGTCGAAGCGTTCGCGCGTCAGCGCATCGAGCGCGCTGAATGGCTCGTCGAGCAGCAGCACACCGGGCTCGAGCGCGAGCGCCCGCGCGAGCGCCACCCGTTGCGACTGACCACCCGACAGCTCCGACGGGTGGTTGCCGAGGACGTCTGGGTCCAGCGCGACCAGTCCCGTCAGCGCGTCGAGGCGTTCGCGGCGGCGAGCTACCGGCCAGCCGGCGAGCTCGAGCGGGTAGGTGATGTTCTGCGCGGCAGATCGCCATGGGAGGAGCCGTGGCTCCTGGAAGACCAGTCCGATCCTCGGATCCGGAGCCGTCACGCGTTCGCCGTCGAGGGTGACCGTGCCACCGTCGGGCCGGAGCAGCCCGGCCACCACCCGCAAGAGCGTCGACTTGCCAGAGCCGTTCGGTCCGATGAGCGCGACGATCTCGCCGCCAGCGATCTCGAGGTCCAGCTCATCGAGCACAGGGAGGCGTCCGCCACCACGCATCTGGAAGGAGAGATCCACGCTGTCGACGCGGATCGCTCCCGGCGTCACGTGCCCACTCCCTGCAGGACCGGCCGAAGCGCCGGATACAGCCCCGAATAGATCCGGTAGGCGCGGTCGTACGTCGCGCGGAACTGGGGTCGCGGCTCCAGTCGCCGCTCGATCCTCGTCATCGATCGCACGGCGCTCGCGACGTCAGGGCAGGCGCCGATCGCCACGGCCCCGAGCATCGCCGAGCCGAGGACGGCCGTCTCGAGGACGGCCGGGACCAGCACCGGGAACCCGGTGACGTCCGCCTTGATCTGGTTCCACGTCTCGCTTCGTGCCGGACCACCGCAGGCACGCATGGCGTTCACGCGAACGCCGGCGGCCAGCATCGGCTCGGCGACGTGGCGGATCGCCAGGGCGCTCGCCTCGAGGATCGCCCGAGCGAGGTGGCCGCGGCCGTGGGCCAGTGTCAGCCCGACGAACGCCCCGGTCGCGCTGGGGTCCCAGATCGGGGACCGTTCGCCCGCCAGGTAGGGCAGGAAAACGACGCCGTCGGCACCGGGTGGGGTCGTGGCCACCTCCTCGAGCAACGCTTCCGTCGAGAGCCCGCTGCCCACGACACCATCGCGGAACCAGTCGAGCGCGCGGCCGGTCGCCGCCATGGCGGCGCCGACGCTGTACAGCCCCGGCAGCGGTGCCGGCGTCACGAAGGCTCCCGGGACGTCGACTCGCTCGTGCCAATACACGCCGAACCCGCCCGCAGATCCGCCAGGGTCGTAGGCGTCGCCGGCCTCTGACAGACCCGCGCCGAGGTAGCTCGCGAAGGCGTCGTTCGTCCCACCCGCGACAGGGATGCCCGGGCGCAGACCGAGCGCAGCCGCAGTCGATGCTTCCAAGGTCCCGACGACGTCGCCCATCGCGCTCGCCGGTGGTCGGCGCTCGACCCGCAGGCCGGTGGCGTGGCGGACGACGTCGGGGTCCGGGGGTATCTGTCCGGGCACGGCTGGACTCGCGGCGACACCCGTCAGACGGAACGCAAGCCACTCCCAGGTGTTCAAGTACCAGCGTGTCCGCGCGGCTGTTTCGGCCTCATTGCGCTCAAGCCACAATGCCGCCGGCAAAGGCCCGAGCGCCCAGCCGCGGATGCCGGTCGCCGCGGCGATCGCTTCCGCCTCATCCTTCGCGCGAGTGTCCAGGAACGTGATCGCCGGTCGGACAGCGTGACCGCCCTCGTCGACGGCAGCGAGCGTCGGCCCATGCCCGTCGACGCCGATCGCGACGACGTCGACGGCCTCCGGCGGGTGGAGGGCGTGGACCGCGACGACGACAGCGGACCACCACGCGCCCGGATCCTGCTCTGCTCGGCCGGTCTCGGGATCGACGTCGAGCGCGTAGCCCGCGCGTGCGATCGATAGCAGCCGCCCGTCGAGACTGACCAGACCGACCTTCACATCGGTCGTACCGAGGTCGATGCCGAGGATCGCGGCGGTGGGTGTCG
>DATHTG010000370.1:0-3155 GCA_035463515.1 Candidatus Limnocylindrales bacterium | reverse complement strand
CGACGACGCAGACGATCGTCTCGGTCCGGGCAGCACTCCGGATCGCGTCGTCGACGCGCTCCGCGAGGTCGAACCGATCCGACGCCCGAGCAGCCGCCTGGATATCGCGGGCGAGCGAGATGAAGGACGACTGTCCATCATCGGATGTCCTGGGCCCGTCTGGCGCTCGGACCGTGGATACGGCAGCTGCGGACATCGAGCGGGTGTCCTCCCTCCTCCGGCCCGCGAGTGTAGCGTCCGCTGCGAGCGGGTCGTCGCGGGAACCCGTGCACGCTAGACTCGGGGACCCTGCCGCCTTTCGAGGGGAGTGATGGCGTACTCGCTCGGGATCGACCTCGGGACGACGTATTCGGCTGCCGCGATCGCGCGGGGCGACCGCCTCGAGATCTTCCAGCTGGGCGAGCGTGCGGCGACGATCCCATCGATGGTCCTGTTGCGGGCTGACGGTGAGGTGCTCACCGGGGAGGCGGCTGAGCGGCGCGCGCTCGCCGAACCGACCAGGACCGGTCGCGAGTTCAAGCGCCGGCTGGGCGACCCGACGCCCATCATCCTCGGCGGCACACCGTACGGCGCCGAGGCACTGCTCGCTCATCTGCTCCGAGCGATCGTCGAACGCGTCTCGCAGCAACTCGGCGAGCGGCCGGCGGCCATCGCCCTGTGTCATCCCGCCGCGTACGGCGCCTACAAGCTCGATCTCCTTCAGCAGGCCGTCCGTCAGGCCGACATCGGCGACGTGACACTGCTCACCGAGCCGGAGGCGGCCGCTCTCGACTATGCGCGCCAGGAGCGGGTCCCATCGGGCTCGGTCTTCGCGATCTACGACTTCGGCGGCGGGACGTTCGACGCGACGATCCTGCGCAAGACCGACGCCGGCTTCGAGGCGCTTGGGCAGCCCGAAGGGCTCGAGCGCCTCGGTGGCATCGACTTCGACGAGGCGCTGTTCCGGCGAGCGCTCGAGGTGGTCGCCGCAGCCGGCGTCACCGTGGACCCCAACGACCCCGCGACGATGGCCGCGATCGCCAGGCTCCGGGACGAGTGCCGGCGCGGCAAGGAGGCGCTGTCCTCCGACACGGACGCCACCGTGCCGATCTTCCTGCCGGGTATCCAGACCGAGATGCGTGTGACCCGCGCCGAGTTCGAAGACATGATCCGGCCGCGGATCCACGAGACGATCGCCGCGCTCGGGCGCGCGACGCGAAGTGCCGGCCTCGAGTACGCCGACATCGACCGGATCCTGCTCGTCGGCGGGAGCTCCCGGATCCCGCTCGTCGCCGAGATGGTCCGTGAAGCCAGCGGGCGGCCGGTCGCGGTCGACGCCCATCCCAAGCACACGATGGCGATGGGAGCGGCCTATGTCGCCGAGCAGCTCCGTGCGGCGACGAGCCCCGCGCCCGCAGCGGCAGGAGTCGCCCTGGCCGCGCCGACCGCCGACCTGCCGCAGGAGCTCGCCACCGAGGACACCGTCGCAGGGCCGGTGGAGCCTTCACCACAGCGCGACCAGGAGCGCGTGACCGCGAACCGGATCGCGACGGCCCCGCCGTCGGACGGGAGCGTCCGAACCCGGCGCGCGGTGCCCGTCGGTCTCGCGCTGGTCGCTGCGCTCGTCGTCGCGGCCGTCGCCATCGGCGCGAACATGCTTGGCGGCTCGGGCGGAGGAGGCGTGGCATCGCCGTCCGTCCAGCCGTCCGTCGCCGTCGTCGCGAGCCCATCGCCCTCGCCATCGCCGACGCTGTCCCCATCCCCCACCCCGATCCCGACCCCGACACCGACGCCCGAGCCGACGCCGACACCCACACCGAGCGGCCGCTTCGCCAACATCAAGGGCATCACCATCAGCGGCGGTCGATACGTGGTCGATTACGAGGTCGGCCAGATCGTGCAGGACAACAACCCGCATAACGGGTTCCACGTCCATTTCTTCTTCAACACCGTGAAGCCGCAGAACGCCGGGTCGCCGCAGAAGGGCCCGTGGGAGCTGTACGACGGGCCGATCCCGTTCAAGGTCTACAAGGTCAGCGACAAACCTCGGGCCGCGACGAAGATGTGCATCCTCGTGGCGCGCAGGGACCATTCCGTGATCCAGGACACCGGCAACTGCGTCGCTCTTCCGTCCTGATCCGTCCGACCGGCCGATGACCGATCTCGCGACCGAGGTCCGCGCGATCGCCGCGCTCGCGCGACAGGCGGCCGAGGGGACGCCCCACGCCGACGCGATCGACGCCCTCGTGCGCCGGCTCGACGACCCGCTCCGGGTCGCGATCGCGGGCCGCGTGAAGGCCGGCAAGTCGACGTTGCTCAATGCGCTCGTCGGCGAACGCCTTGCGGCGACCGACGCAGGCGAGTGCACCAGGATCGTGACGTGGTACCGCCACGCCCTCGGCTACCAGGTGACCGCCGACCTCCGACCGGACGGCCATGCCGAGCTCCCGTTCCGCCGCGAGGATGGCGAGCTCTCGATCGACCTCGGCGAGCATGGGGTCGATGGCATCGAGCGTATCGAGGTGGGCTGGCCGTCGGCCAAGCTCGAGTCGATGACCCTGATCGACACGCCCGGGCTTGGCTCGGCGAACGAAGGCACGTCCGCGCGAACGATGGCGTCGCTGCTCGACGCCGGTGTCGAGGGTCCGGCCGACGCAGATGCCGTTTTGTACCTGATGCGCCACCTGCATCACGGCGATGCGCGGTTCCTCGAGGCGTTCATGGATCACTCGATCGCTCACGCGTCGCCGGTCAACGCGGTCGTCGTGTTGTCGCGGGCCGATGAGATCGGGGCGGCGAGGCCGGACGCCCTGGAGTCCGCCGCCACGATCGCGAGCCGATACGCGAACGACCCTCGCGTTCGGGAGCTCGCCTCCGGCGTCGTCCCCGTTGCCGGACTCCTGGCCGAGACGGGGGCGACGCTGCGGCAGGACCAGTTCCACTGGGTCCGTCAGCTGGCGCGTCTCCCACCGGACGTGCGCGACCGACTGCTCGTCTCGGTCGAGCGGTTCCGCGACGCGGATGAGAACCCGCTCGGTGAGACGATCCGTGAGGAGCTGCTCGACCGGCTGGGGCTGTTCGGACTGCGGTTCGCCGTGGGTCTCGTCGCGGACGGGTCGGTCGGGACCGCGCCAGAGCTGTCCGCGGCCCTCCTTGAACGATCGGGCATCCGGGCG
>DATHTG010000369.1:0-3851 GCA_035463515.1 Candidatus Limnocylindrales bacterium | reverse complement strand
GTGTCGCGGTGGCCGTCTCCGTCGGTGTCGCGGTCGGAGGAGCGGTGTCGGTCGGCGTCGCCGTCGGTGTCGCGTCGGCGATGACGACGCCGAGCTGGGGCTTGTTCGTCGACGACTCCCGAGAGTTGAACGCGAGGTTGTTGTTGCCGGCCGACTTGATGAAGAAGGTCTGCAGGGAGGCCGAGGTGATCGCGCCAGCATCGAGCGGGATCGCGTTGTAGCCCGTCGCGGCGACGGCCGCAGCGCCGACGGTATTCGCCTCCGGTTGCGGTGCGTTGGCGTTGGTGATGGTCGACTCGCCCCAACCAGAGTCGGGCACGCGGTAGACGTTCTGGACATTCGGCGTCGGATCCGACGGCACGAAAAGCCGCAGCGTCACGGACTGGATGGTCTGGCCGGCCAGGCTGCTCACGTCGAACTTCAGATAGGCGCGGTATGCGGGGTCCGACGTCGTGCCGGTCCCCTCCCGCGTTCGAAGCGGATTCGTCGAGCCGTAGTTGTTGCCCGGCGCGGCGGGCGCGACGTGCGCGTCAGCGACCGGGTTGAGGGTGATCGTGGTCGCGGCGCTGGTCGCCGTCGGGAGGAGGCTGGCAACGACGACCGCCATCGCAGCCAATGACAGATAGAGGCTCGCGCGCGCTCGACTCACTCCCCACCCCCTGTGACATCCGCGGCGCTCCTCACCACCGATGCTGGGCGGCAGGGTACCCCAATCGGTACGAAGAGGTACAGAGGGGTGCGGTCCGGGACGGCGATATCAGGGAATGGCGCGCCCGGCGAGACTCGAACTCACGACCTTTAGGTCCGCAACCTAACGCTCTATCCACTGAGCTACGGGCGCCCACGCCGACGGGATCTGGCGGAGAGGGAGGGATTCGAACCCTCGGAGCAGGTTGCCCCACTCAACGGTTTAGCAAACCGCCGCACTAGGCCTCTATGCGACCTCTCCGTTCGAACGGCGCCGGCCATCCTATCACGCGACCTTCCCCCGGCCCGGGACCCGTTGTCGGCTCGAACAGCGTCGCGTTGACAGCGACGAGACCGCACCGCACACTCCGTCCACGCATGAGCCCGACCTTCTACTTTCGATGCCCGGCATGAGCGTCGTCGGTCACTGAGACCGAGGGCACGGGTCGTGCCGGGCGAACGAAGCAGAGGCGAGACCTCTGCTTTTTTGTTTGGCCGACCTCGAGGACGAGGAGACCATTTCTAGATGTTCGTCGTGATGACCGCCGGCGCCAGCGAGGCCGAGGTCCTGGGCGTCAAGAGCCGGATCCTGGCGGAGGGTCTGACGCCGTTCGACCACCAGGATGTTGACCACGTCGTCATCGCGGTCGTCGGCGAGATCGGTGGCCGGAAGCCGGAGCTGATCGAGAGCTTCGCGCGACTGCCCGGGGTGGAGCGAGTCACGCCCATCAACCGTCCGTTCAAGCTCACGTCACGCGAGTTCCACCCCGAGGACACCATCATCCGCGTCCTCGGAGCGGCGATCGGCGATGGATCGCTGACGGTCATGGCGGGACCGTGTTCGATCGAAAGCCGCGATCAGCTCTTCGAGACCGCCGAAGCCGTCAAGGCCGCGGGCGCGACCGTCATCCGCGGGGGCGCCTTCAAGCCGCGGACCAGCCCGTACGCGTTCCAGGGCCTGGGCGTCGAGGCGCTCCGCTATCTCGCCGAGGCCCGCGATCGCACCGGGCTCCCGGTGATCACCGAGGTCATGGAGCCGTCGCAGGTCGACATCGTCGCCGAGTACGCCGACATCCTCCAGATCGGTACCCGGAACATGCAGAACTACTCGCTGCTTCGAGACGTCGGTCGCGTCGCGCGGCCGGTGATGCTCAAGCGTGGCTACGGCGCGACCGTCGAGGAATGGCTCATGGCAGCCGAGTACATCGTCAGCTCGGGCAACCCGAACGTGATCCTCTGCGAGCGTGGGATCCGGACGTTCGAGACGTACACCCGTAACACGCTCGACCTCTCGGCCGTGCCTCTCCTCCACCACCTCACCCACCTGCCGGTGATCGTCGACCCGAGCCACGCGACGGGCAAGCGCTGGCTCGTGCGGCCGCTCGCGATCGGCGGTGTGGCTGTCGGCGCGGACGGTGTGATGGTGGAAGTGCATCCCGATCCCGATGCGGCCCTCTCCGACGCTGAGCAACAGCTCGACCTCGACATGTTCCGATCGCTCATGGAGGCGATCCTGCCGGTGCACGAGCACGTCAGGGACCTTCACGGCGATCTCGAACTGGCGGCTGCCGGCAGTGGCTCGGGCGCGAGCGATGGGCTGGCAAAGCATTGATCTCTGCGGACGTCGCCACGGTCCTGCCCGCCGCACGCCTCCGCGGCGAGTTGCGGCTGCCCGGTGACAAGTCGATCAGCCACCGCGCGCTGATCCTCGCGACGCTGGCCGCGGGCGAGAGCCGAATCACGGGGGCAGGCAACGGCGCCGACGTCCGGTCCACTGCCGGGGTGATGCGCGCGCTCGGCGCGACGGTCGACGCCGTCCCGGACGACGCCCACCGCAACGTTTCATACCGCGTCGTTTCACCCGGTGCGGACGGCCTGATGGAACCAGCCGACACGCTCGATTGCGGGAACTCCGGCACGAGTCTGCGACTCATCGCCGGCGTGCTCGCCGGGCTGCCGATGACGGCAGTCCTCGACGGTGACGCGTCATTGCGTGGCCGTCCGGTCGCTCGTATCATCGAGCCGCTGCGTCGGATGGGCGCGGTGCTCCACGGTCGACGCGACGATTCCCTTCCTCCCCTCACCGTGGTCGGGCATACCCCGCTGCAGGGGATGGACTACACGACGCCGGTGCCGTCGGCACAGGTCAAGTCTGCGGTCCTGCTGGCGGGCCTGCGGGCCGAGGGTCGGACGACCGTCCGGGAACGGGTCGCGACGCGCGACCACACGGAGCGCATGCTGCGGGCTCGGGGTGTGCCCGTGGAGCGGGCGGAGCTCGCGGAGGGCGTCGCCGTGTCGGTGGAAGGAGGGACGACGGTGCAGGCGATCGATCAGCACGTGCCGGCCGACGTCTCGGCGGCCGCGTTCTGGCTCGTCGCCGCGTCGATCCATCCGGACGCCGAACTGACCCTCCGCGACGTCGGCGTGAACCCCACCCGTCGCGCCGTCATCGACATCCTCCGCGCGATGGGCGCCGATGTCGACGAGCATCCCGTCATGCTCGGCGGTGATGGCGACGTCGGCGAGCCGATCGCCGATCTCGTCGTCCGGTCCGCCGACCTGCACGCGATCGACCTGGGGCCGTCGGAGGTCGCGTCGGCGATCGACGAGATCCCGGTCCTCTGCCTCGCGGCGGCGCGGGCGCACGGTACGACGACGATCCGTGGCGCCGGCGAGCTGCGCCACAAGGAGTCCGACCGGATCGCCGGCATCGCGACGGGTCTCGGCGCGCTCGGCGCCGACATCGACGTCGAGGGCGATGACCTGCGGATCCACGGCGACGCCACGTTCCGCGGCGGGACGACAGACAGCCTTGACGACCACCGGCTCGCGATGACCTTCGCCGTCGCCGGGCTGGTAGCGGCGGGCGGGACCACGATAGAGCGCTCGGGATCCGCAGCGATCTCGTATCCGGGCTTCTTCTCCGATCTGGAAGGGGTGCGAGCATGACGAAGCGTGTCGTCCTGATCGGGCATCCGGTGGCGCACTCGCTGTCGGGCGCGATGCAGCAGGCCGCCTTCGACGAGCTCGGGATCGATGCTCGCTACGAGCTCTGGGACAAGCCGCCCATCGAGTTGGCCGATGCCGTCGGCGAGCTCCGCACCGACGATTTCCTCGGCGCCAACGTCACGATCCCGCACAAGGAGCGGGTCGTGCCGATGGTC